>CAMLOC010000027.1 GCA_946481465.1 uncultured Shinella sp.
CGACTTCTCGCCTGAAGAGGTCGCCGAGGCGGTGCGCACGCTGACAACAGCTCAGCGGCGCACCATCGCGGCCGGCGAGTTGCGGTACGGGCCAGGCTATTGGCCGCTGCGCAGCGCGCTCGTGGACAAGGGCCTGATGATCACGGCAAATCGCGAGCCGGTGCTGACCCCATTCGGCAGGGCGGTGCGGGCTGCATTGCGGAGCGACCAATGACCGAGGCGGACCAGAACTTCATTGACGTCGACACCGCTCTTAAGATTGCGCGGGGGCTGGTTTCGTGGTGCGACCGGGTGCGGACCATGCATGCCATCGTGCCGGGCGCCGCTGCTCAGACAAGCATCGAAATCGACGATGTCGAGTTCAAGATCGTCATTTCCTGCAATGGGCCGGTGAAGCGCGATCGTACACCGCGCGACACCGTCGCCGATTCCGACGGCGATGACGGCGCATGAGCGAAGCCGAAACGACCATCCTTGCCCGCGATCCGGAGCAGCTCCCCGGCGAGCTGCCGCGCGGCGCTGAAATCCCGGTCGATCTCGATCCGCTGGCAGAAGGCGTGCTCATGCGCCACCAGCGCGACTGGCTGGAAGACGGCAGCGACCTTAAGATCGCCGAGAAGGGCCGCCGTACCGGCATCACTTTCGCCGAGGCGCTGGACGATACGCTGATCGCGGCAGCCGCGCGCTCGGCCGGCGGCGACAACGTGTTCTACATCGGCGACACCAAGGACAAGGGGCGCGAGTTCATCGGCTATGTCGCCCATTTCGCCAAGGTCGTGGCAAAAGAGCTGGTCGAGATCGAGGAGTTCGTCTTCGCCGACCAGCGGGACGACGGAAGCACCCGCGACATTTCCGCATTCCGCGTCACCTTCGCCAGCGGTTTCCGTGTCGAGGCCCTGTCGAGCCGGCCGGAGAACATTCGCGGTCTGCAGGGGGTGGTCGTGATCGACGAAGCCGCGTTCCACAAGGACGTGCGCGCCGTGATCGACGCGGTGAACGCGCTGCTCATCTGGGGCGGCCGCATTCGCGTGATCTCCACGCACAACGGCATGCTCAATCCCTTCAACGAGCTGATCCGGGAATCGCGCGCGGGCAAAAACCGCTTCAAGGTGCATTTCATCCCCTTCTCAGCGGCCGTTGAGAACGGGCTCTTTCGCCGCGTGTGCCTCATGCGCGGCAAGGAGTGGACGCCCGAGGCGCAGGCCGAGTGGGAAGCCAATATTCGCGGCGCCTACGGTACGCGCACCGGGCAGATGGCGCAGGAACTCGACGCCATGCCGACCGATGCGACCGGCGCCGCGCTGCCCCGCGTCGTGATCGAGCAATGCGCCGATCGCGGCGTCCCGATCGTGCGCTACGTCCTGCCTGACAGCTTCAAGGTTGCCGAACCGGCCCTGCGCAAGGGACTGGTCGACGAATGGCTCATGACCACGGTCGCGCCGTATCTTGAAGCACTGGACAAGCGGCGCCGGCACGATTTCGGTTTTGACTTCGCGCGAACCGGAGACGCCTCCGACCTGATCGTCCAGGAGCTGGGGCAGGATCTGATGCGCCGATGGAAGCTCGTGCTCGAGCTGCGCAACGTGCCCTTCGAAACCCAGCGGCAAATCCTGTTCTTCGTCGTTGGACGCCTGCCGCGTTTCGGGCACGGCGCGCTCGATGCCACCGGCAACGGCGCCTACCTCGCCGAAGTCGCTGCGCAGCGGTGGGGCGAGCGCATTTCCGAAGTGAAGCTTAGCCAGGAGTGGTATCGCGAGAACGGCACGCCGTATGTCGAAGCCTTCGGCGATGGCTCCATCGTGATCGCGGCCGATGACGACGTGCTGCGCGACCACCAGGCGCTACAGTACGTCGGCGGAGTGGTGAAGGTTCCCGACGACATGCGCTATGCCGGAGCTGATGGCCTGATGCGCCACGGCGACACCGGCATCGCCGGCATGCTGGCGTGGTTCGCTTCGCGGCAGGGCGCTGTGGAGTACGGCTATCAGCCGGTGCAGCAGCGGCATGACATGGCCGCCGGGCAGTACCGCGAATATGCGCCTGACGATGACTACGACGACGCCGATCGCGGCTGGCGCGAGCCGCTCGGCCGGCGGCTGCGCACGGGAGGAATCTAAATGACCGGACTTGTCGACCAGTACGGGCAGCCGCTGCGCCGCGAGCTGCTCACCCGCGAAGTCGCCGGCCCCACGCTGGCCGGCGTGCGCTCGCCGATCGCGGGCTACCCGGCGGACGGGATGACGCCCCTGCGGCTGGCCCAGCTCCTGCGCGAGGCGGACCAGGGCGAGCCGCTGGAGTATTTTGAGCTGGCCGAAATCATCGAAGAGCGCGATCTCCATTATGCCGGCGTGCTCGGCACCCGGAAGCGCAGCGTCTCGCAGATCGACGTGACAGTGGAGGCCGCGTCCGACGATGCCGAGGACGTGCGCCGCGCCGACATGGTGCGCGACTGGCTTAAGCGCGACGAGCTGGCGGACGAAATGTTCGATATGCTCGACGCGATCGGCAAGGGCGTGAGCTTCACCGAAATCGTCTGGGACAGCTCATCAGGCCAGTGGTGGCCGCAGCGCCTGGAATGGCGTGATCCCCGGTGGTTCACTTTCGATCGGCAGACGCTTCGCCGGCCCATGCTGCGCGGCGGGATCGAGGGCAACGCCATTTCCGAACCGCTGCCGCCGTTCAAGTTCATCTATACCCAGATCAAGGCCAAGTCCGGCCTGCCCATCCGATCGGGCATTGCCCGCCTCGCCATGTGGTCGTGGATGTTCAAGGCCTTCACCCAGCGCGACTGGGCAATCTTCGTGCAGACCTATGGACAGCCGGTGCGCATCGGCAAGTTCCACGAGGGCGCGACCAAGGAGGATAAGCAGACGCTGTTCCGCGCCGTCGCCAATATCGCGGGCGACTGCGCGGCGATCATCCCGCAGTCGATGGAGATCGAGTTCGTCGAAGCGAAGAACGTCACGGCCGGATCAGACCTCTACGAGCGGCGCGCCGACTGGCTCGACCGGCAGGTGTCCAAGGCGGTGGTCGGGCAGACCGGAACGACCGATAGCAAGCAGGGCGGCTTGGGCGACGGCGGCAACCGCGTCCACGCGGAAGTGCGCGAAGACATCGAGACCGCCGACTGCAAGGCGATCTCGGCCGTCATTAACCGAGACCTCATCCGGCCGTGGATGGACCTCGAATTCGGGCCGTCGAAGAGCTACCCGCGCGTGCTCATCGCCCGGCCCAAGCAGGAAGACCTCAAGCAACTGACGGACAGTCTGGGCGTGCTCGTGCCGCTCGGCCTGCGCGTCCAGCAGTCGGAAGTGCGCGACAAACTGGGCCTGTCCGATCCGGATGCCGGGGCCGAGCTGCTCGCTCCGCCTGCCGCTACGACGACGCTGGCACCGCCCGCGTCGCTGCAGGTCGCCGCCCAGTCGGCCGAGGACCCGCCGCACCCGGCCGAGCAGGTCGCGGCCGCCATGACCGAGGCGAGCGCGCCCGAAGTGGCCGCCATGATCGAGACGATAGAGACCATGCTCGGCAAGGCTTCGGACCTGGGCGAGTTCCGCACCATGCTTGCCAGTGCATGGCCGGACCTGCCGACGCAGAAGCTGGCGACGCTCATTGCGGCTGGGCTCGCCTCGGCGCAGGCGGCGGGTCGATCGGACCTGGTCGACGAGAGCGTGTGATATGAAGTCGTCGATCTCGTTGTCCGGGTGTGGCGAATGTCGGGTCGACATCTGCTGCAACGATCCAGACAATGGCGCCTTCGCCGGCCGGGCCGCCGCCATCCAGGTGTACGATCTCCTCGAACTCACGGCGAACGACATGTTAGGTCCGCGCTTCCGTGAGTGCTGCGATCGGGTTGTCCTCTCGGGAAGGCACTTCAAGATCACCGGTTCGAAGGAATACTTCGGCAATTGGTGTTGGAATGCTTACTGGATGAGTGTTGAGACGGCGGTGAACCTGCTTGCCTCCGTCCACGCGCGAGGCAAGTTCAACCCGGACCTGGGCGAAAGCCGCATCTTCAGCATGTGGAAGAGGAAGGCAGGTTGGGACGCGTCCGACCGCGAGTTTTTGGGGAGGCAGATCGCCAAGGCGAGGCTCGCTCAATGACCCTCCCGAAAAATCGCCTCAGGAGACCCGTGGAGGGCTTGGCCGGTGTCGTCGGGCATCCGAATGCCTCAACCGCCTTCTCAGGCCTTCTCAAATCCATTTTTCGGGCAATAGGGATCGAACTTGCCGCCCCCGATCTGGCTAGGGCGGCCGAGGCAGCGTCATGAACCATCCTTCGGCCGTCTCGGGCGCATTCGGCAAGCCCTTCCCGGAGCAGCTCGCATTCTTCCGCCGCAAGCTCGGCAACCGGGTGCCTACGCGGCGCTGGGATGACCTGCAGGGCGCGGCCCACGATCAGGCGTTCATGGTTGCCGGCGCCATGTCGGCCGACCTGCTCACCGATCTTGCGGCCGCCGTCGACAAAGCCATCGCCGAGGGACGCGGCATCGAGGAGTTCCGGAAAGACTTCCGCGCGATCGTCGCGAAGAACGGCTGGACGGGCTGGACTGGCGAAGGTTCCGTTGTCGGCGAAGCGTGGCGCGTGAAGACGATACTGCGCACCAACGCCTACACCAGCTATTCGGCCGGCCGGCACGCGCAGCTCGTCCAGGGTGACTTTCCGTTCTGGGTCTATCGCCACGGCGACAGCATGCAGCCGCGAGTGATGCACTTGTCCTGGAACGGCATCGCCCTTCCGCCGTCGCACGTGTTCTGGATCACGCACTACCCGCCCTCCGACTGGGGCTGCTCGTGCTATGTGGTCGGCGCGCGATCGGCGGCGGGCGTGCGGCGCCTGGGCGGCGACCCGGACAAGCAGCTTCCCGCGAACTGGAACCGGATCGATCCGAAGACCGGCGCGCCGATCGGCGTCGGCAAGGGCTGGGCCTATGCGCCCGGCGCCAGTGTCTCCGAAACCGTCAATGCCCTCGCCGGCAAGGTCCGGAGTTGGGATTACGGCGTCTCGAAGGCGTTCATGGCCTCGCTTCCGGCCGAGCAGGGCGACGCGCTCTCGCAAGCCTACCGGGCATTGCCTTCCACGGCCGACGATGCCCGCCGCTTCGCCCAGGCGGTCGCCGACGAGCGCGAACCGCTCGCCAATCCTTCGGTGCGCACGATGGGCCTTGTCCCCTCGCCGGTATCGGCCGAGATCGAGCAGCTCGCCGACGTGCAGCTCCCGATGTTCGATTACCGCATGACGCCGGATGCCGTCCGGCATGTGTTCGCTGGCCACGGCGTGGCCGAGACCGAAGTCCCGCGCGGGCAGCGGCCGGTCTCGCCCGACGATTTCGCGATGCTGCCGAGGATCCTTTCGGCACCGGACGCGATCACCGGCCCGGATCGAACCGACATCGGCGAAACGCTCATGCACCTGACGCGCACCATCGACGGCGCGCGCTACACGGTGACGCTCGCGATCAACCGCCGCTACCGGTCGCTGTCATTGAAGACGATGTTCATTGCGGAAGGGGGAAAGTGACGCGCCCCCGTGCTAACACCCGAAGTGTCCCTGCCCCCAAGGCCGGTGCACGATGCTCGCGTCAGAAGGGAATGTACGCGTGCTGAGAAGCGAATTCAACGTCACTCGTGCCAGCGAGGCGATCCGGGCCGCCGCTGCCGAGCTGGAGGACATGACGCCGCTCTACCGGGACGTGGTCGAATACATGATCGAGGCGACGCGCCAGCGCTTCGCCAAGGGCCTCGATCCGGACGGCAAGCCATGGGCGCCGAAGCGGCAATCGACGCTCGATCGCTACAAGCGGCTCGGATACGGCAACCTGCGGCGCGTTCTCATCGGCCCCTCACGCCAGCTCTCGCGCCAGATCGTCGGCGAGGCGACCAGGAGCGGCGCCGTTATTGGTTCGGCACTGATCTATTCGCGCGTCATGCAGGAAGGTGCCGAGAAGGGCGAATTCGGCACCGATCGGCGCGGCCGGCCAGTGCCGTGGGGCAGGATACCGGCGCGCGCCTGGCTGGGCATCTCGCCGGCCGAGGAGCAGGCGATCGTGGACATTGCCGAAGAGCACCTGGAGCAACACCTGGGCAAGGCGGGATGACGTGATGGGTTGATTTCGGCGCGCCGCCGCGCCATCAAATGACCAGCGGGAGCACCCCGCGTTTCTGGCCCGCCTCGGCGGGCATATTTTTTGCGCTGCCGGGAAGGCACATCCTTTCCGATGACGCGCAACGCTTCCCTCATTGCCTTGTGTTCGGCCGTCGCGATTGCGGCGACCGGCGACGACGTGCCCGAGTGGGTGAACCTGCTCCCGGCCGGTGAAATCCGCACGGTCGACGGGCGCGGCCCCTACCGGGTCAAGTCCATGAAGTCCGTCGCCACGCTGCCAGCGGGAACCAAGCTCCCGATCGACGAGAACCACGCCACCGACAAGGGCGGCAAGGCGCTCGGCATGCCGGCGCCCGCGCGCGGCTGGATCGTGGCGCTGGAGGCGCGCGAGGACGGCCTGTGGGGCAAGGTCGAATGGACCGGTGAAGGCCGGCGGCTGATGGCCGACAAGGCCTATGCCGGGATCAGCCCCGTCATCCTGCACAGCAAGTCGGGCGAGGTCGTCCAGGTGCTGCGCGCGAGCCTCACCAACACCCCCAATCTCCAAGGGCTTGTCGCCCTGCATTCAGAAGGAAGTGCGATGGACTGGAAAGCGAAGCTGTGCGAGCTGCTCGGGCTCGACGGCGAAGCCGATGACGACGCCGTGATGGCGGCGCTCAAGGCCAAGATGGAAGCCCCGGCGACGGCGATGCAGTCGCAGGAAATCGGCGCCGATCATCCCCTGATCGTCTCGCTGCAGAGCGAACTCAGCGACGTGACCGGCAAGTACAACGCGCTGGCCGAAGGCATTTCCCGCAAGGATGCGACTGCCTTCGTCGACGCCGAGATCGCTCGCGGCCGTGTCGGCCTGAAGCCCATGCGTGACACGTACATCTCCATGCACATGGAGAATGCCGACCGGACCGAAAAGCTCATCGGCGCTATGCCGATCCTGGGCGGCTCGACCGGCGCCGGCAATGTCGTTGTCGAGGCCGATGAAAAGGGCCTCGACACCACCGATCGCCAGATCATCGCGCTCATGGGCGTGGATGAAGACGAATACCTCGCCGGCCTGAAGGCCAGTGGGGTCCGCAAGGAGGCCCTCTGACATGGTTGCTTTGACTGCTGCTCGAAACACGCCGGCCGCGCTCGGCGACGACCGCGAAGTTCCGCTCGCGGCCAATGCCAAGGTCTATGCCGGCGGCATGGTCCAGATCGCGGCGTCGACCTACGGCGTTGCCGCCTCGGCAACGGCTGCGAACATGACCATCGGCCGGGCCGAGGAGACGGTGGACAACACTGGCGGCGCCAATGGCGCGGTCTCGGCCAAGGTCCGGCGCGGGGTGTTCCGCTTCGCCAACTCGGCGGCGGGTGATCTCATCACCCGCGCTCACATCGGCAAGTCCGTCTACGTCGTCGACGATCAGACGGTTGCCGCCACCGATAACGCTGGCGCCCGCCCCAAGGCCGGCACCTGCTTCGACGTGGACGCCCAGGGCGTCTGGGTCGAGTTCGCCTAAGGGAAGGCCTGTACGATGATCGTCAACAGTGAAAATCTGAACAAGCTGCGCTCCGGCTTCAACGGCGCATTCAAGCGCGGCCTCGGCCAGTCCACGTCCTTGTACACGAAAGTCACCACGAGGGTGCCTTCGACTACCAAGGAACAGACCTATGGATGGCTCGGCAAACTGCCGAACGTCCGCGAGTGGATCGGTCCGCGCGTCGTCCAGAACATCTCCGAGAGCGATTACAAGATCAAGGAGAAGCCCTGGGAGCTGACGCTCGGCGTCGACCGCGACGACATAGAGACCGACAACCTCGGCATCTATTCGCCGCTTTTCGAGGAGTTCGGTCAGTCCACTGGCGGCTTCGTCGACCAGCTCGTCTTCGCTCTGCTGAAGGCCGGCTTCATCACCAACTGCTACGACGGGCAGTTCTTCTTCGACACCGATCACCCGGTGCTCGACGAAGACGGCGAGGCGCAGTCGGTCGCCAACACCGATGGCGGCGCAGGCACGCCGTGGTTCCTGCTCGACGTGAGCCGCGCCATCAAGCCGATCATCCTGCAGGAGCGCCGTGGTTTCGGTGACATCGTCGCCCGCGACAAGGTGACCGACGACAACGTCTTCGACCTCAATGAGTTCCGGTACGGTGTCGACGCCCGCCTCAATGTCGGCTTCAGCTTCTGGCAGTTCGCCTGGGGCTCCAAGCAGACGTTGGACGCTGCCCATTACGAGACTGCCCGCGCGGCCATCAGTGGCATGAAGGGCGACTATGGCCGCCCGCTGGGCCTCAATCCCAACCTGCTCGTGGTCCCGCCCTCGCTCGAAGGCGCGGGCCGCAAGATCCTGCAGTCGCAGCTCGTGAACGGCGGCGAGAGCAACCCCTGGGCGGGCACGGCCGAACTGCTCGTTGTTCCCTGGCTGGCCTGAGGAGCTGATCCATGACCAAGGCTAAGAGCACTCGGGAGGCCGGCGCGAAGCCGGCCTCGGCACCGGCAACCAACGCTTCGAACCCGGCGCCCGAGGAAACCGCAACGTCCACTGCGCCGGCTGGCGACCAGGACAGTGGGGCGCCCGCTACCAGCGACGCGCCGGCGCCGTCCGCTTCGGACACTGCGGGAGAAGCCGCGCCGCCGACGCCGCCGGCAGACGATCAGGGCAACGGCTCTCCTGAGAGCGCCGAGACATCGGAGGCCGTTCCGGCGGCAGCCGAGATCGCGGGCAGCGAAGACGATGGTGAAGCCGATCCGATCGGCGACCTGGGCGGACGCGTCATTCTGGTGCGCTCGACTTCGGATCGTGGTCGTCGCCGTGCCGGGTTGGCGTTCGGGCCGATCCCGACGCCCGTCCAGGTCGACGAACTTACCGATGAGCAGATCGCCGGCCTTCTGGCCGACCCGCAGCTCATCATCTCGCTCGACGACTGAAATAACGGGGGCTAGCGGCCGGTGACTTATGCGACGCTGCAGCAGCTGACGGATCGCTTCGGCGAACGGATGCTGTTGCAGCTTACCGATCGAAGCAAGCCGCCGACCGGCGTGATCGACGTGGACGTTGTCAATCGCGCCCTGGCGGACACCGATGCCATGATCGATGGCTACGTCGCCGGCCGCTACGCCATGCCGCTTTCGGACGTGCCCCCGTTCCTGGTCGACCTCGCCCAGGTCATCGCGATCTACAAGCTGCATCCCTTCGCGCCCGATCCGAAGATCAAGGATGACTATGCCAACGCCATCAAGGCGCTGGAGCGGATCGCCGCCGGACAGATCAGGTTGCCCGTCGCCGGCATCGAGCCCGCCAGTTCGGGCGCGGCCGGTGTCGAGACGATCGACCGCGAGCGTCCATTCACGCCCGAGAACCTGCGGGGCTTCATATGATCCGCGTCGAGGAAGTGCAGGCGCGGATAGAGGCGCGCGTTCCCGATCTTGTGGGGAGGCTCGGCTTCGCCGGTGAATTCACCAGCCTGATCGAGAGCAATCAGCTTCCCCAGGTGACGCCGGCCGGTTTCGTTCTGCCCGGAGCACTGGCGGGTGGTCCGGCAGAAGCTGCCAGCGGCATCTTCCGGCAGGCCTTCCGCGAGACCGTGATCGTCGTCCTGGTCGTGCGTGTCGCGGGCGACGCCCTGGGCGCCGAAGGTGTCGATGAAGTCACACCGATCATCAACGCCGTGGTCAATGCCGTCTGCGGTTGGGGGCCCGACGATGCGCCCGGCGTCTTCGTCCTCGGCACTGGCGAACTGGTCGGATCGAAGGACGACGCCGTCATCTACCAGCTCGATTTCCATCTCGACGATCAATTGAGGATCATTCCATGATGAAGAAGTCACCGGCCGGCGAAACCGCGTCTGCCGCCGAGAGCGCCGTGCCGATCGCGGCCGAACCCGCCACTCCCGTCAAGAACGAGAAGCCGAGCAAGGGCGGCACGTTCGTGCGCCAGCCCGATGGCACCCTCAAGCCCGCGAAGGAAGCCTGAGCCATGCCCAAGTACTGGAAGTCGAAGACGATCCTCGCGAAGGACGAAGTCACCTACGGCATCGATCCCGTGCCGACCGGCGCTGCGAATGCGATCCTCGCCAGCGACGTGACGTTCACGCCGATGGAAGGCGACTGGGTCAAGCGCAACTACGAGCGCCGCTTCTTCGGGAGCAGGCCCGGACTTGGCGCCGCCTTCCGATCGATGCTCACTTTCTCGGTCGAACTGGTCGGCTCCGGCGCTGCTGGCACCGCGCCCGGCTGGGGACCGCTCCTGCGCGCCTGCGGCGTTGCCGAGGTCATCACGGCGGGCGTCTCGGTCGAGTACTCGCCCATCACCGATGGGCCGGAATCGGCCACGCTCTATTTCGATGTCGACGGCACGAAGCACGTCATGCTGGGCGCGCGTGGCAATGTCGTCTTCAAGGTCGATGCCAACGGCATCCCGATGTTGACCTTCACCTTCACCAGCCTGTTCACGGTGCCGACCGAAGCTGCCAAGCCGACGCCCGTGTACACGGCGTTCCAGGCGCCGCAGGTGGCGAGCAAGGCCAACACCCCGACCTTCACGATCGGCGCCGTGCCGTTCACCATGCGCAGCTTCGAACTCGACATGGCGAACGACGTGCAGCCGCGCATGCTCGTCGGCCAGGAGGCGATCCTGATCGTCGACCGCGACGAAACCCTGAAAGTCCAGGTCGAGGCGGTTGCGCTTGGAACTTACGATCCGTTCACGACTGCCAAGAACAACGTGCTCAAGGCGATCCAGCTCGTCCACGGCACCGTGGCCGGGCGCATCGTGACGCTCGATCTTCCCAGCTCGCAGCAGCAGATGCCGGCCTATCAGGAACAGCAGGGCATTCTGGAATGGCCGCTGACCTTCTCGCCGCTGCCCGTGGCCGGCGACGATCAGTGGACGCTCACGCTCACCTGATCGGCCGCCGCGCAATCCCTTCCATCTTTTCCGGAGCATTCGATGTTCAAGGTTTCCAGCGATCCGAAGTTCACCCATCCCGTCACCGTTTGCGTGCCCGTCGACGGCGGGCACAAGAACATGACCTTTCCCGTCACCTTCCGGGTGATGCCGCTCGACCAGCTCGACGACGGACAGGGTGCCGAAGGGCAGGCCGCGTCACTGCGCAAGGTCATCACGCACATGGAAGACCTGGTCGGCGATAACGATCAGCCCATCCCCTATTCGGACGAAATCCGCGACCAGCTCATCGCCGTTCCCTACGTGCGCCTGGCGCTGATGAAGACGTACCTGGAAGCGGTGACGAAGACCAAGGCGGGAAACTGAAGGAAGCCGCCCGTCACTGGG
This sequence comes from uncultured Shinella sp., assembly GCA_946481465.1. The sequence goes on from CAMLOC010000027.1 coordinate 11,380, forward strand.
CGGGCGGCGGCAAGCGCGACTATTCCCAGGCAGCCCGCGAGGCCCGCGAGTTCGGCATCCCGGAGGAGATAGTCGCCCAGATCGAGAGCAGCGGCGAAGACCATGATTTCGAAGTCTGGCCGGACAACTGGGACACGGTTTGCGCCTTCCTCGCGGTTGCGACCCAGTGGCGCGTCACCAGCATCGGCGGCGGCATGGCTCCGGCCCATACGTACTGGGTCGGGTTCGATTACGCCGGTGTCACGGCCGGCCTTTGCGGTGCCGGCATTTCGGCAACACCCGAACTGTGGGCGGGCCTGCGCGTGATGGAGGCGGCGGCGCGCAATGTTCTCAACGGCGTGGAAGGTTAGGCGATGGCGCTGAAGACTTCGCTTGTCATTGCCGGCGACGCCTCGGGTGCGCAGGCGGCACTGAACGCCGTCGATCAGGGACTCGAAGCCAACCAGGCGCAGGCCCAGGCGACGGCGAAGGCATATGCCAATGCCGACGTAGCGATCACCAAACTCGCGAACACGCAGGCCATCGCCAAGCGGGAAATCGATGCGACCAGGGCGGCGTTCGCGGCCGGCGAGATTTCGATCGAGCAGTACAACCGCGAGTTGCTGCAAACGAAGTCTGCGCTGTCGCTGGTCGAGGCCGAGCACCGCGCGGCGATGACCGTGCTCAGGCAGAACAGCCAGGCGCTGGACGCCAACGGCGCATCGCTCGGTCAGCAGCGTGCTGGGTACCAGAACTTCGGCCGGCAGGTGCAGGATATGGCCGTCATGCTCCAGGGCGGCATGAACATCGGCACCATCATCTCTACTCAGGGTGCGCAGGTTGCCGACGCCGTCGCACAGATGGGTGGCCGTTTCGCAGGGCTGGCTTCGTTCCTCGCCGGTCCGTGGGGCGCGGCGGTGTTCCTTGGCGCTAGCGTGCTTATCGACCAGTTGATCCCGGCGCTGTTCGATTCCGGCGATGCCGCAGACGGCACCGCCGATTCGATGAAGAAGGTCGAGTTGGCCTCGGATGGGCTCAGCTCAGCGCAATCGGTGCTGGGCGATATGTTCGATCTGACTACGGGCAAGATCAAGGCGCAGAACGAGATGCTGCTCCTCAACGCGCGACTCACGGCGATCAACCTACGGTCCGAGGCACTGGCCGAGCGCACGAAGTCCCAGAGAACGATGGCCTTCGACGATAGCAAGCTGGGCCTCTCGACCAGCAACGCCGTCCTCGGCGCTCTCGGCGTGAACGTTTCGGGGGCGTTCGGGCGTTCGGGGGCCGTATCGAGCCTTATCGCCGACCTGAAGGCGGGGCGCATCTCGCGGGACGTTGCGCTCCAGCGATCGGACAAGCTCGACTATTCCGGCCTCTCGATCACGAAGCAGGACCTCCAACAGGCGATTCTGGACGAAGTCTCTGCCGATCTGAAGAGCAAGACCGCCGATCTGATCGACAAGTCACTGAAAGACGAGAAGCTCGATCCGGCATTGCGCAAAACTGACACGAGCAAAAAGAGGAAGAAGTCTGGGCCGAACGCGGCAACGCTGGCCGAGATGGGCGAGGACACAGCGAAAAAGATCGCCGATATTCGCGATCAGTTTTCCGACCTGCCCAGCGAAGTCGAGCGCTCGAACAAGGCCATGCGCGCGCTCGACGACATCGCCAGCGACATCGAACGCCGCCGGCCGCCGAATTACGAGAAGCTGAAGCCGGCGCTGGAAGAGGCCCGCAAGGCTGTCCAGGACAGTCTGATCCAGCCGTTCAACGAGTATCTGGAGAAGGCGCGCGAAGCCGAGCAGATCGATCGCCTTCTTGCCGCCGGCCGGGAGGACGAAGCCGAGGCGCTCAAGATCGTGCTCTCGCTCCAGGAGCACATGCAGCCGCTCAACGATGAGCAGCTCGAAACCGTACTGGAAACGGTGCAGATCGCGGCCGACGAAGCCGGCTTCCTGTTCCCGCTGGATCTGGGCGGGCGCGGCACGGCGCAGGTCGGCGGCAATGCCTCGACCAACGCCGGCGGCAATCGCGTGCTGCGCTATGGCATGATGCGTGACCTGATCCTGGGCGTGGAAGCCGTGCTGGCGGACGGGACGATCGTCAGCTCGCTCAACGTCATGATCAAGAACAATGCCGGCTACGACCTCAAGCATCTCTTCATCGGCAGCGAAGGCACGCTCGGTGTC
>CAMLOC010000028.1 GCA_946481465.1 uncultured Shinella sp.
ACTTCTCCACGACTTCGCGGTCGATGCCGTTGAGCTTGATCATCAGGAAGGCGAGCACGGACGCCATGATCAGCTCCCAGACGCCTTCGACCCAAAGGTGGATGACGTACCACCAGTACATCTTGTCGAGCGCCAGGTTGACGGGGTTATAGAAGGCGAAGAGGAAGAAGAGCGCCAGGCCCCACAGGCCGAACAGCAGGATGTTGATGACCGTGGTCTTGCGGCCCTTCAGCGCCGTCATGGTGATGTTGAAGAGGAACATCAGCACGACGACGACGATGCCGACCTTGGCGATGAAGGTCTGCTCGAGGAATTCGCGGCCCTCATGGATGCGGAACATGTAGCCGACCACCGTCAGGCCCGCCGCCACGAAGAACATCCAGAACTGCAGGACGGCGAGCTTGGGGCTGTAAAGCTCCGTCTCGGTCTCTTCCGGGATCATGTAGTAGGTCGCCCCCATGAAGCCCATGAGCAGCCAGACGACGAGCGCGTTGGTATGGATCATGCGCACGATGTTGAAGGGCAGCAGTTCGGAGAGCGTGTTCGGCAGCACGTAGATCGTGCCGGCAAGGACGCCGAAAGCCACCTGGGCGAGGAACAGGCCGAGCGCGCCGTAGAAATACAGCATGGCGACCTTTTGCGTTTGATATTTCATCTTTTATCTCCTGAACGCCGGGAGCAATTCCAGTAAAAGTGCGACGCGGCTTTGCGTCCGGAATTGCGAAAGAACGGAAGGCTTCAGCCGGCGTCGTTCGGCGGCCAGTTCTGGGTGTTGATCTTGCTCGTCCATTCGAGGAAATCGGCGAGATCATCGAGTTCCTGTTCGGTGAGGTTGAACTGCGGCATCTGCCGCCGGCCCTCCGCGCCGCTCGGCTGCGCGGCCATCCAGGCCTTCAGCGCCTCGCGGGCGCCCTCCGGGTCGTCGGCGCCGCCGTAGCGCTTCCACACATTGCCGAGCTCGGGCGCGAAATAGGCGCCTTCGCCGAGCAGCGTGTGGCAGTTGATACAGGCATTCTTCTCCCAGACATGCTTGCCGCGCGCGACGCTGTCGGTCAGCGTCGTCTCGTCGGTGGCGGTCGTGCGCATATAGTAGTGGGAATGGGCGGTCAGCCCGACGAAGATCGTGAAGAAGAAGATGGACCCGCCATAGAAGACGTTGCGGGCCCCGGTCTTGGTAAGGCGCTCTGCCATCCCATGGTCCTTTCCTTGCCGGAAACCCCATGGCCCCGGCGAAAACCCCCGCCGACTTTCTGCCGGCGATCCCCTCGCCGGCACTGCGGGACGTCCTTGTTCTAGCGGCAGGGGAAAAGCCTTCTTTGCGCATTGGCAAAGAGCGGGGCGGTTCGTCAGCCGATGAGCGCGACAAGGACCGAACGGGCAAGCGCCAGCGACAGGAGCAGCGCCGGCCAGGCGAGCAGAGCCGGTCGCAGCGCGCTGCGGCTCGCGCGCAGTTCCATGAAATCGAGGATGACGAAGCGGCCCTTGGCATAGGCCATGACCAGCACCGCCGTGACCGGCACCAGCAATCCGCCGCTGAGCCCGCCCACGAGGGCGCCGCCGACGGCGAGCGTCAGCAGCATGGCGAGGGTGGCGATGAACTGTTCGCGGGCCTGTCGGGTCATGGCTGTCTCAGGTGAGGTAGACGATCGGGAACATCACGAGCCAGACGAGGTCGATCGCATGCCAGAGCGTCGCGATCATCACGACATTGCTCCGCGACGGCCGCCAGGCGACGAGGAAGAGGATGGCCGCGCCGAAGACGACATGCAGCAGGTGGAAGCCGGTGACGAGGAAATAGAGTTCGGCGAGCGTGCCCGCCGCGCCGATGCCGGAGCGAACCTCGATCCCGTATTCGGTGAGCTTCACCGCCGCGAAGGCAAGGCCAAGAAAGCCCGCAAGGACAAGGGACCGGCGGACGCCCGGAAGATCCGCCCCGCGGCGGACCGCCAGCGCAGCCTGCCAGCCACTGAGGACGAGGAGGACGGTGTTGAGCGCGGCAAGGCCGGGGTGGAGATGCGCGCGCAGGAAGGATGCATTTCCGACGTCCACCAGCGTCATCACCATGAAGGCGACGAGCAGCGCGCCGAAGGCCGCAAGTTCGCTCCACACCAGGATCCAGAGAAGAAGGCAATCGCCCTCCCCGCTCTCCGCCTTCGCAACCGCCGTGCGCATATCGTCCATCGTCGCCATGGCCAAGCCCTAGCCCATGAAGCCGCGGGCTTCTTTGCGCCGGCGCAAAGAGCGGCGATGCCGGACACGGCATGATGGCGGCAACGAAAGGACCTTCCCATGACGGATGCACAATTCGGCCTCCTGGTCGCAGCCCCGGTCATCGCCGGCTTCGCCCTGATGCTCTACCGCATGGGCGTGCTGCAAGGGGCGGGGACGATCTCCGCCGTCGGCGCCTCGGTGGTCATCGCCGCCGTGCTCTTTTTCGGCCAATAGGAGGGGGCGATGGAGGAGACGACCCTCGACGCCGCCGATATCGGCCGGCTGGAAACGCTTCACCAAACCTTGCTCGACCTCTGCCTGCGTCTTGAGGAGATTGCGGGCGAACCGGGCACCGCCGGCGAACTGCAGGCGCTCGCCGGCGCCATCCCGCCCGCCCTCAAGGCCGTGCACGAACTGGAGGAGCGCCTGCTCTTTCCGGATTTCGACCGGCATGCCGGCTCCTGCTTCGCCGCCCTGGCGATCGAGCGCCTGAAGGCGGAGCACCGCTGCGACCGGCTCGCCGCAGAAGAGCTCTCGCTGACGCTGAAGGCCGTCGCCGACGACCGCTGCGCGCTTTCGCCCGAGACGGTGTCGCGCATGATCAGCGGCTTCCAGGAGAGCCTGCGCCGCCATGTCTTTTCCGAGCAGATGATCCTCGAAACGCTGATCGCCGCCAAGGCGGAAGCGCGCGACGTCTTCGCCTGAGCCTCGTCAGTCGCGCCCCATCGCCGCATTGCGCCCACGCGCCACCCAGGCCGCGCCCTCCTGCCGGTGCAGGAAGCCGTTGGAGAAGCGCACGCCCGGATAGATCTTCGCCAGGTCCGCGATCGCCTCCTCACCGTCGAGCCTGCCGTCGAGCACGGCGCGGTAGAGGTCCGCCACCTTCACCATGTCGCAATCCTGCGGCGAGAGCCGCACGCGCGACAGGCCCGCCTCGACGAGCGGCGCAAGGTCGTCGACGAGCACGACGCAGCTGTTCGACATGGTCTGCACGCCGTTCAGCACAAGGAAGGACTGGCGGTCGAGCGTGCGCAGCGGCAGGCCGTCCGGCTCCTCGCCGCAGATGAACTGACAATTGTCCTTCGTCAGCCCCTTGGAGCGCGCATGGGCGCAGCGTGCGGAAATGGCGAGCGGCATGCGGCCGAAGGCGAAGACCTCGAAGGAGAGATCCGGCATGGCCTCCAGCATCTGGCGGATGGAGCCTGCGGGCAGCTCCGGCGGCAGGCAGATGTTCTCCGCCCCGCGGGCGGCGAGCGTGCGGGCCGTCGCCGCATTGTAGACGTTGACCAGCGGGCCGATCGAATGCGGCCGGCCCTTGAGGAGACCGAGCGCGGAAAGGTCGTTCGCCTCCACCGGATGCAGGCTGTCGGCGATGAGGTCGCGCACATGCCGGCTTTCGCGCGGCAGCGTGACCATGGCAAGCGTGGAAAGCGTCACGCGCTTTCCGGCCGCCTCCAGCCGCTCGACCACCTCGGCGACATGCGGCTCGCTGAAATGCTGGCGCTTGGAACAGACCGTCTCGCCGAGCGTGACATGCTCGACGGCCGCCTCGTCGGCGATGCGGAAGTAGAAATCCCGCCATTTCGGCCCGTCCCAGAGGAAATAGACCGGGCCGAGGCTCAGCGCCGGTTTGCGTGTCGTCGCCATGGCCTTCTCCTATCGCCAGCGTTTGTCATAGGCGCCGGTCGTCGTGCGCTGGCCCTCGCTCATCGCGCGCAGCCGGGCGACGAGCGCGGCACGCTCGCCGGGCGAGGCGACGAGCGCCTTCTTGAGGGACGACACCACCTCGGCGACATAGGCCTTGCCGCGCTGGCGCCCCTCGATCTTCAGCGCCGAGACGCCGGCCTCGCGCAGTGCGTCGATCTCGTCGATCACATCGAGCGAGACGGGGTCCTCGAACGCATATCCCTCGACATCGCCGATCTCGAAGCGCCCCTTGCAGAGCGTCGGGTAGCCCGACGCTTCGTCAGGGCCGAAGCGGTTGATCGTATAGGCGCCGAGCTCGGAGACGAGGTCCGCGCCGTCCTGCCGGTAGCGCACATGGCTTGCCGGTGAGCAGACGCCGTTCATGTTGGGCGACTTGCCCGTCGCATAGGAGGAGAGCGAGCAGCGCCCCTCCGCCATGACGCAAAGCCCGCCGAAGGCGAAGACTTCGACCTCGCAGTCGATCTGCCGCGTCAGCCGGGCGATATCCTGCACCGTCAGAACACGCGGCAGCACGACGCGTTTTGCCCCGAAGGCCTCGACGAGGAAGCGGACGGCCTCCGGGTTCGAGGCGGAGGCCTGGACCGAGACGTGCAGCCGCTGCTGCGGATATTTTTCCGCCACATAGGCCATCAGGCCGAAATCGGCGAGGATCAGCGCATCGGCGCCCATCGCCACCGCGTCGTCGGCGGCCGAATACCACAGCGCCTCGTCGCCCGCCCGCATGAAGGTGTTGAGCGCGACGAAGGTCTCGACCTTCTTGCGATGGGCGAGCGCGATCGACTGGCGCAGCTCCTCCCGGCTGAAATTGAGGCCCGGGAAATTGCGGGCATTGGTCTCGTCGCGAAAGCCGCAATAGACGGCATCGGCACCGGCCTCCACCGCCTCGCGGAAGGCGGCGGGCGTGCCGGCGGGGCAGATCAGTTCCATGTCGCATCCCTTCCTTCGAGCGCCTTGCCGCGGATGTAGCGCGCCGTGCCGGCGACGAGCGGCGAGAACGGCCCGGCCAGCGCGCCGATTTCACGCGGCAGGTCGATGGCGCTGTCATCGAGCGCGTTGCGCAGCGCCAGCATCGCCTCCATGTCACCGGTGACCGAAAGGTCGCGCGAGAAGAACAGCGCATCCGCATCGCAGCGCCCTTCGAGCAGGCCGAGAAGCAGCACCAGCGGCCCCTCGATGCGCGCATCGACGAGCGGCGCCGCGCCGCGCGAGACGGTGAGCATCTCCATGGCCGGCACGACGGTGAAATGCAGCGGCAGGTCGACGGGCGAGAAGCCGTAGCGGGTCTGGCGATAGTCGCCGAGCCGTTCGAAGAGATCGGGATGCGCCTTCAAGACGCCGGAGAACAGGTGACGCGCCACCCGTTCCACCAGCCAGAGGGGCGCGAGATCGACCGGTTTGACGAGAAGGGGCGGGAGCGACGGCATGCGGGACTTTCCAGAAACGAACGGCCGGACCCTAGGCAGCCTCGGGCGCCAAGAGTTTGTGCCAGCACAAAGACCGTGACGTTTTTCCCCGGCAAGGGAGCGTCATGAAAGCCGATGCCCCTATTCCGCGCCGTTTCGACGGCCTTCAGGATTTCGTCGCCCTCCTGGAGCGGCGGGCGCGGCTGACGCGCATCCGCGAGCCGGTCTCGCTCGTCCATGAGGTGACGGAAATCCACCGCCGCGTTTTGGCCGAGGGCGGGCCGGCGCTGCTTTTCGAACGGCCTGTGGATGCCGCGGGCCGCATCCAGCCCATCCCGCTTCTTGCCAATCTCTTCGGCACGCGCGAACGCATCGAATGGGGTTTCGGCCTCGAGACCGGCGGCCTGCCGCGGCTTGCCGGCTTCCTCGCAGACCTGCGCGACCCGCAGCCGCCGCGCTCCCTTCGCGGTGCCTGGCAGAAGCTGCCGCACCTGAAGGCCGCCCTGTCGATGAACCCGCGCACGGTTCGCCGCGCCCCCTGCCAGGCGATCGTCTGGCAGGGCGAGGCGGCCGATCTCGACCGCCTGCCGATCCAGACCTGCTGGCCGGGCGAGCCCGCTCCCCTCGTCACCTGGCCGCTCGTCATCACGCAAGCGCCGGACGATCCGGCGGATATCAATGTTGGCATCTACCGCATGCAGAAGCTCGGCAAGGACCGCCTCATTATGCGCTGGCTCGCCCATCGCGGCGGCGCGCGCCACCATCGCCTCTGGCAGGCGGCCGAGCGCGACATGCCGGTGGCGGTCGTCATCGGCGCCGACCCTGCGACGATCCTCGCCGCCGTCATGCCGCTGCCCGACGGCATGAGCGAACTGAGCTTCGCCGGCGTGCTGAGCGGCCGGCGGCAGGAGACGGCCTGCGGCCTCACCGTGCCGCTGCCCATCCCCGCCAGCGCCGAGATCGTGCTGGAAGGCACGGTCTCTGCCGGCGAGACGGCGGAGGAAGGCCCCTATGGCGACCACACCGGCTACTACAATGCCGTCGAGCCCTTCCCGGTCATGACACTCTCGGCGATCACCCTGCGGAAGGACCCGCTCTATCTCTCCACCTATACCGGCCGCCCGCCGGACGAGCCGTCGAGGCTCGGCGAAGCGATGAACGAGCTCTTCGTGCCGCTGGTCAAACGCCAGTTCCCGGAGATCCTCGACCTGTGGCTGCCGCCTGAGGCCTGCTCCTATCGTGCCATGGTGGTTTCCATCGACAAGCGCTATCCCGGCCAGGCGCGGCGGGTGATGATGGGCCTGTGGTCCATGCTGCCGCAGTTCAGCTACACCAAGCTGATCATCGCCGTCGACGGCGATATCGACGTGAAAAGCTGGCCGGACGTGATCTGGGCGCTCTCCACCCGCTTCGATGCCGGCCGCGACCTGATGCTCGTGGAAAACACGCCGATCGACTATCTCGACTTCGCCTCCCCCAAATCCGGCCTCGGCGGCAAGCTCGGGCTGGATGCGACCCGCAAGATCGGCACGGAGAGCGAGCGGGAATGGGGCCGGGTCCTCGCCATGGCGCCCGAGGTCACCGCCAAGGTGGACGGCCTCTGGGCTTCGCTCGGCCTTTCGGAGCCGCTTGCATGAACACGGAACGGGTGATCGTCGGCATAACCGGCGCCTCCGGCGCGGCGCTTGCCGCGCGCATCGTCGAGCAGCTTGCCGCGCTCGAAGACATCGAGATCCATCTGGTGGTTTCCGATGCGGCGCGCCGCACGCTGGGCCTCGAATGCGGCCCGGACGCGCTGGAACGCCTGTTGCCACTCGTCCATCGCCATCATCCGATCAGCGATATCGGCGCCTCGATCGCCAGCGGCTCGTTTCCCGTCCGCGGCATGATCGTCGCGCCCTGCTCGATGCAAACACTCTCGGCCATCGCCACCGGCCGCACCGACACGCTGATCGGCCGCGCTGCCGATGTGCAACTGAAGGAACGCCGCCGGCTCGTCCTTCTGGCCCGCGAAACGCCGCTGCATCTCGGCCACCTGCGCAACATGTGCGCCGTCACGGAGATGGGCGCCATCATCATGCCGCCGGTGCCGGCCTTCTATCATCGCCCGCAATCCGTGGCCGACATCTTCGACCACCTCGCCGCCCGCGCGATAGACCTGCTGGCGATGCCGCACCCGTCCCTTGCCAAGCCCTGGGAGGGGGCCGGATAGTCGAAAAACGAAGCCGGGCCGCTCGAAAAAGCGGCCCGGTTTTTGTGATGCCTAGCCGATGCTCATCAGGCTGGCATTGCCGCCGGCAGCGGCCGTGTTGATGGAGGTCGAGACCTCCTCCAGCAGCCAGTTGAGGCAATAGGCCTCAGCCCCGGCGCGGATTTCCGCCGTGGTGGCGGCCTGCGTCAGGACGAGCGGGCCGGGTAGCGCGGCGATGCGGCGGGCGGCCTCGACAACCCTGTCCCCGTCCCCTTCGATGAGCGCACCCGCATAGGGACCGTCCGCCGCCCAGTCGGACGACCAGGAGATCAGGCCCGCAAGGCTTGCCGGAAGGCCGCCGAGTGCGGGCTGGAGCCCGGAGGCGACGTCGATCACCGCCCTGTTGCCCGTGGCGAACACCGCGCCGAGCTGCGCCAGCAGCCCCTCTTCCGTCGCCGGCACGAGGAGGATCCGGCCGCGCGGATGGAGCGCATAGAGGTTCTTCTCGCCGACCGGGCCGGGAAGCTCGAGGTCGAGCCCGAGCGCCGAATTGCTGCCGAGATCGCGGACGCGATCCGAAAGTTCGGCCTCACCCTTGCCGCGCAGCCACTGGGCGAAATCGAGCACCGCCGGCTGGATGTGGACGGAGCTGTGCTGCGGGGGCACCGGCGGCACCTGCACGAGACGGCCGATATAGAGCGGGCCGCCGGCCTTGGGCCCGGTGCCCGAGAGCCCCCGGCCGCCGAACGGCTGCACGCCGACGATGGCGCCGATGATATTGCGGTTGACGTAGATATTGCCCGCCTTCACGCGGCTGGTGACATGGGCGATCGTCTCGTCGAGGCGCGTGTGCAGGCCGAAGGTCAGGCCGTAGCCGGTCGCGTTGATATCGTCGATCAGGCGGTCGACATCCTCGCGCTTGTAGCGGATGACATGGAGGACCGGGCCGAACACTTCGCGCTCCAGATCGGCAAGCGACTGCAGCTCGATGATGGTGGGCGAAACGAAGGTGCCACGGGCGGCTTCCGCCGGAAGCGCCACCTGCTCGATCTTGCGGCCGCGCGCGCGCATCTTCTCGATATGCGCCTCGATCGTCTGCTTGGCCTCCGCGGTGATGACCGGGCCGGTATCGACATTGAGCCTGTCGGTGCGGCCGATCGTGAGTTCGGCAAGCGCCCCCTTCAGCATGGTGAGCGTGCGGTCGGCGACGTCTTCCTGCAGGCACAGAACGCGCAGCGCCGAGCAGCGCTGGCCGGCGCTGTCGAAGGCCGAGGCGATGACGTCGAACACCACCTGTTCGGCGAGCGCCGAGGAATCGACGATCATCGCATTCTGCCCGCCGGTCTCGGCGATCAGCGGGATCGGCTTTCCAGACGGCGACAAGCGGCCGGCGAGTTCCTTCTGGATGAGGCGGGCGACCTCCGTCGAGCCCGTGAACATGACGCCCGCCGTTTCCGGCGCGCCGACGAGGGCAGCACCGACGCGGCCGTCGCCCGGCAGCAGTTGCAGCGCGCCGGCCGGAATGCCGGCCTCGTGCAGGATGCGCACGGCCTCGGCGGCGATCAGCGGCGTTTCCTCCGCCGGTTTCGCCAGCACCGGATTGCCGGCGACGAGCGCGGCCGCGATCTGGCCGGAGAAGATCGCCAGCGGGAAGTTCCACGGGCTGATGCAGACGATCGGGCCGAGCGGCGGATGGCCGGCACCGAGCGTGCGCCGCGCCTGTTCGGCGTAGTAGCGCAGGAAGTCGATCGCCTCGCGCACTTCGGCAATGGCATTGGCGGCGGATTTGCCCGCCTCGCGGATGGCAAGGCCTATCAGTGTCGCGATCTCCGCCTGCATCAGGTCGGCGGCACGGTCGAGCCGGTCGCCGCGCTCGCGCGGCGACACCGCCGCCCAGGCCGGGGCCGCTTCGAGCGCAAGCCTGGCGGCCTTCGCCACGCCCGCATCCGTCGCCTCGATCACGGTGCCGACCATGTCCCGGTGGTCGGCCGGGTTGAGCACCGGCCGCCGCTCGCCCTCGCTGGAGCCATCGGCGATCTTCGGCATGGCCTGCCATTCGACGGCGGCCGTCTTCGCAAGGTCCTGCGCCAGCCTGGCCAGCACCGTCTCGTTGGAAAGGTCGAGGCCGGCGGAGTTCAGCCGGCCCTTGCCGTAGAGTTCCGCCGGAAGCGCGATCTTGTCGTGCTTGCCCCCCGGCACCGGCATGGCGCGCACCACGACCGCCGGATCGGCGATCAGCTCGTCGACCGAGACGGCGGGATCGGCGATGCGGTTGACGAAGGAGGAGTTCGCGCCGTTCTCCAGCAGGCGGCGGACGAGATAGGCGAGCAACGTCTCATGCGTACCGACCGGCGCATAGATGCGGCACGGGCGATCCAGCTTCTCCGGACCGACGACCTCGTCGTAGAGCGGCTCGCCCATGCCGTGCAGGCACTGGAACTCGTAGTCGCCGACGCGGAAGTCCGGACCGGCAAGCTGGTAGATCGTGGCGAGCGACTGGGCGTTGTGCGTGGCGAACTGCGGGAAGACCACATCCTTCGCCGCCAGCAGTTTCTGCGCGCAGGCGATGTAGGAGACGTCCGTGTGGATCTTTCGCGTGAAGACCGGGAATTCTTCCAGCCCGTCGAGCTGCGCGCGCTTGATCTCGGCGTCCCAATAGGCGCCCTTGACGAGGCGCACCATGATGCGCCGCCGGGAGCGGCGGGCGAGATCGATGATGAAATCGAGCACGAAGGGGCAGCGCTTGCCATAGGCCTGCACCACGAAGCCGACGCCGTCCCAGCCGGCAAGGGCCGGATCGTGGCAAAGCTCCTCCAGCAGGTCGAGCGACAGTTCCAGCCGGTCGGCCTCCTCGGCGTCGATGTTGAGGCCGATGTCGTAGCGCCGGGCCAGCCGGGCCAGTTCGGTGACGCGCGGCAGCAGTTCCGCCATCACGCGGTCCGCTTGGGCGCGGGAATAGCGCGGGTGCAGGGCCGACAGCTTGATCGAGATGCCGGGGCCTTCATAGATGCCGCGGCCGGCCGAGGCCTTGCCGATGGCGTGGATGGCGTTCTCGTAGTCGCGATAGTAGCGCTCCGCGTCCGCGGCCGTCGTCGCCGCCTCGCCGAGCATGTCGTAGGAATAGCGGAAGCCCTTGCGCTCCAGGGCGCGCGAATTGCGCAGCGCCTCGTCGATCGTCTCGCCGGTGACGAACTGCTCGCCCATCATGCGCATGGCCATGTCGACGCCGCGGCGGATGACCGGCTCGCCGCAGCGGGCGATGAGGCGCGTGAGAGCGGCGGAAAGGCCGCGGTCGTTGACGGTGGAGGTCAGCTTGCCCGTGACCACGAGGCCCCAGGTGGCGGCGTTGACGAAGAGCGAACGGCCGCCCCCCATATGCGACTTCCAGTCGCCTTCCGAAATCTTGTCGCGGATCAGCGCGTCGCGCGTGGCCTTGTCGGGAATGCGCAGCAGCGCCTCGGCAAGGCACATCAGCGCGACGCCCTCCTGGCTGGAGAGCGAATATTCATGCACCAGCCCCTCGACGCCGGAGCCCTTGTGCTTGGCGCGCAGCGCGACGATCAGCGCGCGCGCGGTCTCCCGGATGCGGGCGACGGCATCGGCCGGCAGGGTGGCCTTCTCGAGCAGCGGGCGGACCGCCTCCTCTTCCGGCGTGCGATAGGCGGCGGTGATGCGCTGGCGCAATTCGCCCTGCGGCCGGATCGGCGGCGCGAAGTCAGCGAAAGCGGGGATTTGTCGTTCGGTTGCAGTCTGGACCATTTCCATCACCATCTCGGGTTCGGCCACTGATGCGAGGAGAGGATACACCGCTTGCCGATGCATTCCAGCCTCATGGCGCTGGCGGGGAAGATAGTTGATTGCCACGCGACTTTCTCACCATTATATGCAGAGAAACAGGAGATATCTCCATATATCTACGAGGTAGGCGAGATAAATGTCCAAGCAGAAGCCTATTATTAGTGAAATCGATGCGATCGATCGCAAGATCCTCGATCTTCTCGTTGAAAATGCTCGGATTTCCATCACCGAAATGTCCGAGATCGTCGGGCTTTCGAAGACGCCCTGCACGCTGCGCCTGCAGCGCCTGATCAATGACGGCTATATCGACGGCTTCCGCGCCGTGCTCAATCCGAAAAAGCTCGGCCTCGACCATGTCGCCTTCGCCGAGGTGAAGCTTTCGGACACCAAGGAAGCAGCGCTCAACGCCTTCAACAGCGCGGTGCGCAAGATCAAGGAGGTCGAGGAGTGCCACATGATCGCCGGCCGCTTCGACTACCTGATCAAGATCCGCACCGCCGATATCCGCCGCTACCGGGAGGTGCTGGGCGAGAAAATCTCCAGCCTGCCAAACGTCGCCAGCACCTCGACTTCCGTCGCCATGGAATCCATCAAGGAAGGCGGGCGCTGAGCCCGGTCAGCCTTCGCGGCGGAAACCTTCACTGGCCGTGAGCAGGCTGCGCGTATAGTCCTGCGTCACCCGGTGCGCTGCAAGGTCGGCGGAGGCGAGCTGCTCCACCGCCTGCCCGTGCTGCATGACCATCAGCCGGTCGCACATATGGGTGACGACGGCAAGGTCGTGGCTGACCATGACGAAGGTGAGGCTGCGCGCCGCGCGCACCTGTTCGAGCAGGTTCAGCACCTCGGCCTGTACCGATGCATCGAGCGCCGAGGTCGGCTCGTCGAGCAAAAGGATGGACGGTTCGAGGATCAGCGCACGGGCAATCGCCACGCGCTGGCGCTGGCCGCCGGAAAGCTGGTGCGAATAGCGGAAGCGGAAGCTCGCGCCGAGCCCCACCTCGTCCAGCGCCCGCACGATACGGCTTTCCGAATTGTCGAAGCCGTGGATGGCGAGCGGTTCGAGCAGCAGCCGGTCGACCGTCTGGCGCGGGTGCAGCGATCCATAGGGATCCTGGAACACCATCTGCACCTTCCGATAGAACGCCTTGTCGCGCTTGTCGCCGAGCGGCTTGCCGTCGACCGTGATCGTGCCGGCGGAAACCGGCGCGAGCCCGGCGACCGCCCGCAGCAGCGTCGACTTGCCGGAACCGGATTCCCCGACCAGCCCGAAGGATTCGCCGGGCGCCACCGCGAGGCTGACATCCCGGAGAGCGGCGAAATCGTCGAAGACGACATTGAGGCGATCGACGGCGAGAGCCGGGGTCATAGCGCCCACTCCGGCTTGCGGTCGAGGACCGGCAGGGGATGCCGGTCGGCGCCGATCTTCGGCATGCAGTTGAGCAGGCCCCGCGTATAGGGGTGCTCGGCCTCGGAAAGCCGGGAGGCCGGCAGTTCCTCGACGATGCGCCCGGCATACATGACGATGACCCGGTCGCAGAAGGACGAGACGAGCCGGAGGTCGTGCGAGATGAAGATGAGCCCCATGCCGCGGTCGGCGACCAGCCGGTGCAGGATGCCGAGCACGTCGAGTTGCACGGTCACGTCGAGCGCCGAGGTCGGCTCGTCGGCGATCAGAAGCTCCGGGCCGGCCACCAGCATCATGGCGATCATGGCGCGCTGGCCCATGCCGCCCGAGACCTCGTGCGGATAGAGGTCGAAGACGCGTTCGGGATCACGGATCTGCACGGCGGCCAGCATGTCGAGCGCCCGCCTGCGCGCCTCCGCCCTGCCGACCGGCTCGTGTGTGCGCAGCGTCTCGATGATCTGGCGGCCGATGCTCATGACCGGATTGAGCGAATATTTCGGATCCTGCAGGATCATGGCGATGCGTTTGCCGCGCAGAGCGCGCCGCTCCGCCTTCGAGGCCGCGGGGAGATCGATGCCGTTGAAATCCAGCTTTTC
>CAMLOC010000029.1 GCA_946481465.1 uncultured Shinella sp.
GGGGCCGACGATGGCGGTGAGCTGGCCGGCTTTCGCCTCCAGCGACACGCCGTGCACGATGGTCTTGCCCGAAAGGGCGACCGTGAGGTTTCTTGCGGTGATCATGGGCTCTCTTACCAGCCGTTGCGCGTGCGGTCGCGCAGCAGCACCCAGAGGAAGAACGGGGCGCCGGCCAGCGCCGTGATGATGCCGATCGGCAGTTCGGCGGGCGCCACGATGATGCGGGCGAGCATGTCGGCGCCGAGCATCAGCACGCCGCCGAACAGCGCCGAGGCCGGCAGCAGGTAGCGGTGGTCCGGGCCGATGACGATGCGCAGGAGATGCGGCACGACGATGCCGACGAAGCCGATGCCGCCGCTGACGGCGACCGAGGCGCCGACCGCGCCGGCGACGGAGACGACGGCGATGTATTTCAGCCGCTGCACCTTGACGCCCATATGGAAGGCGGCGGCCTCGCCGAGGGTGATCGCGTTGAGCCCGCGCGACAGGAAGGGCACGACGACGAGCGCAATGAGGATGATCGGTCCGGCGGCGAACAGCTTCGCCCAGGTCATGCCGGAGAGCGAGCCGAGGCTCCAGAAGGTGATGTCGCGCAGCTGCTTGTCATCGGCCATGTAGATGAGGATGCCGGTGACGGCGGCCGCAAGCGCGGAAATCGCGATGCCGGCGAGCAGCATGGTGGCGACGGAGGTCTGCCCGCCGCGCGTGGCGATGCGATAGAGCAGCAGCGTTGTCAGGAGGCCGCCGAGGAAGGCGGCGAGCGGCAGGGCGAAGGCGCCGAGTGTGATCATCACGCCCGCCGGCAGGCTGGCGCCGAGCACGATCATCAGCACCGCGCCGAGGGCGGAGCCGGAGGAGATACCGACGAGGGCGGGATCGGCGAGCGGATTGCGAAAGAGCCCCTGCATGACCGCGCCGGACATGGCGAGCGCCGCGCCGATGAGGAAGCCGAGCAGGGCGCGCGGCATGCGGATGTCGAAGACGATGATGCGGTCGCGCACGCTGAGCGCCGTGTCCTCCGCGCCGCTGAAGAGCGCGCCGATGACGTTGAGGGCGGAGGCATCCGAGGCGCCGGTCGCGATCGACAGGGCGAGCGCCAGGACCGAGACGGCGAGGAGGGCGGCGAGCGTCAGGCGCGCGATCGCCGTGCGGTCGCCGGCGGCCCGGGACCGGGCGGAGCGCATCAGGAGGGAGCCCCTTGCATCCTTGCCGCCGAGGGCATCATTGAGAGACATTGCCGTAGAGTTCTTTGTTGAGGTCGCGGATGGCCGAGGCGGTGCGCGGGCCGAAGCCGAGCAGGTGCAGGCTGTTCATGCGCAGGACCGACTTGCTGGCGGCGGCCGGCGTCACCGAGATGGCCGGGTGGGCGAGGATCTCCTCGTCGCTGCTGCCGGCGCCGGGGCGCGACATGACCATGATGACATCGGGCCTCGCCTTGATGATGGCCTCGTCGGTGAGCGGCTTGTAGCCCTCGAAGGTGCCTTCCGTCGCGTTGACCGCGCCGGCAAGGCCGATGATGCCGTCGGCCGCTGTGTGGCCGCCGGCCGCCATCACCCTGCCGTTCTGGAAGGAGAGGATGAACAGCACGCGCTTGCGCTCGCTTTCCGGCCGCTTGGCGGCGTCGGCGATGGCCGCGTCGAGGTCGGCGGCGACCGTCGTCTCCAGTTCCTTTGCCTTGTCCGGCACGCCGAGGAACGTCCCGACGACGTCGATCTTCTTGAGGATGGCCGCGCGGTCGTAGCCTTCCGGCACGGTCTCGAAGGGAATGCCGGCGCTCTTGAGAACGGCGAGCGCATCCGGCGGGCCACTGCCCTCGACGGCGAGGATCGCGGTCGGGTTGACGGCGATCACGCCCTCCGGCGAGAGCTGGCGCATGTAGCCGACGTCGGGAAGCTGCAGGGCTTCCTCGGGGAAGGTGCTGGTCGAGTCGCGGGCGACGAGGCGGCCGCCTTCGCCGAGCGCATAGACGATCTCCGTCACCGCGCCGCCGATCGCCACCAGCTTCGAGCTGTCGACCTGCTGCATCTCCTGCGCGACGGCCTCGCGGATGAAGCCACTCTCGCCCGTGGCCGCCAGCGGCAGCACGAAGGGGGCGGAGAGGGCAAACACGGTGAGGGCCACTTCCCACGGGCGGGCGCGGCGCAAATCGAAGCTCTTGCTCATGATCGTGGTCCTTCGCGGGTAACCGGCGCGCTTCCCGACCCGGGGAGCCGCGCCACTCGTCTGTCTTCTCGGCCTCAGGCCGCGGCGCTGTCGGGGCGCGGCAGGCCGTCGAGGATCTCGCGCCAGTCCGCGCGCTCCGTCATGCCTTCCTTGCGCTTGCCGAAGAACTGGATGATCATCTCGCCGCCGGCGTCATAGGCTTCCAGCGAGGTGACATGGCCGTCGACGGTCGGCTTGCGCACGACCCAGCACTCGGCGATGTGGTCCATGCGCAGGTGCATGTGGAAGGTCGGGTCCATGACGTTGAGCCAGGGACCCATCGGCTGGATGTTCTTCACCGGGCCGGTGTGGATCTGGATCGTGCCGTGATTGCCGACGAAGCACATGATGTCGCTGTCGCGCTCGGCGGCCGCGCGCATCAGGTGGCCGACGGCATCGGCCGCGACCTGCCGGGCGAAATCCTCGCCGACGCTGCGCACGGCGTCCTGGCGGCCGATCTTCAGCTTCTTCAGCATGCCGAAGAACTGGTGGGTATCGGTCATGGCCGCCCAGTTCTCACGCAGCGCGGCAACATCCACCGGACCGGTGTCGTCGACCTTTTCCGACACCACCTCGACGAAGTCCTGCGACTGGTCCTCCAGGCGGAAATCGGCGACGATGGCCTCGTAGGCTTCGAGATTGGAGGCGGGGCGCAGATGCACCTTGTGCACCGCGACGCCGGCCTTGTCGAAGAACTGCAGGCTGCGGCGAACCTGCTCGCCGTCCGTCTTGGTCACGGCGAAGCCGTGCGCCCAGGTGCCGGGGAAGATGCGCAGGTCGATGTTCTCGCCGAGCACGATCGAGGCGTGCTTGCCGGTGTTGATCTTCTCGAAGACGCCGATCTTCTCGTGCACCACGCTCTCGTTGCGGGTCAGGGCCATCACCTCGCCGAGCGCTTCCGAGCGTTCCAGGAAGCGGTTGGCGTTGCCGTCGATGCGCACCGCCGTCAGCCCCACCTCGGCCGCGACGAGCGCGGCTTCCGAAATGCCGAGCGTGGCGGCGATGTCGCGCTCGCGCAGCTTCGGGTTCTCGGCGCGGAAGGCGCGGATTTCAGCGGGGGTCGGGCGGGTCGTGTTGCTCATGGGCTCGGCCTTGATCGAATGTCCCGTCGTGCAGCCTGTCGCAGTAAATTTTGTTGGCGAAACAGGGGTTTGACGCGGATTTTGTGTTTACTATCTTGACTTCATTACTCATATTTATCTATGCACGCAATACCGGTGCTATAAAGTCATGTTAATTCTGGCGCGCACCGGATAGACTGACCGCGGCCGTCGCTCTCGGCCGACAGCAAAACCGACAGCGAGACAGGCGAGCCCATGACCTTACGCACTCTTCTTCTTTCCGCGATGCTTTCTGCCGCCACCCTCACCGGTGCCGCAGCCCAGGAGGCCGCAGCGCCCAAGGGGCTGGACGTGGAGCTGAATGCGCTCGCCGGATCGCAGAAGGGCTGCCTCTTCACCTTCGTCGCGGCCAACGGTTTTGAGCAGAACGTTTCAAAGGTTTCCTTCGAGTTCGTCATCTTCAACGACAAGGGCACGGTGGAGCGCCTGGCGCTGCTCGATTTCCGCGACCTGCCGGCAGGCAAATCCAAGGTGCGCCAGTTCGACGTGCCGGGCATCAAGTGCGAGACGGTGAAGAACCTCCTGATCAACGACGCGCCGGTTTGCGAGGGCGAGGGCCTTGCCAAGGGCCGCTGCATGGACGGCATCGTGACGCGCAGCAAGGCGGCGGCGAGCCTGGAAGGCTGAGTATCGGGTGCGCGGCGCATGAGGCGCCGCGATGCATGAAACGGAATGACGGGTGATATCATGTCTGGAAGCAAGTGGCTCTGGCTCGGCGCGGGGACCCTTTCCCTGCTGGCGCACGCCACCGCAGCCGCGATCCTCACCATGGCGCCAGCGCCGGAGGAGGAGCAGGCGCTGATCGCCGGCGGGGTCGTTGCCGAGGTGGCGATGCTGGGCAACGGTGCCTTCGAGGCCGTGGAATCCGGCAATCCCGAGGACACGATCACGCCCGAGACGATCCAGCCCGACGTGACCGAGCCGGTGCCGCAGGAGGTGGCGGAAATCCAGCCGACCGAGATCGAGCCCGAAATGACCGAGGTTATGACGCCGACGGACCCGATCGTCTCCGAGCCGGTCGAGGAGATTCTCGTGCCCTCCGCCGAGGTGGAGATCGCCGCGGTTCCGGTTCCCGAGATCAAGCCGGAAATCCAGCCCGAGGAAGAGATCAAGCCGGTTCCGGAAGTGAAGAAGGAAGAGCCGGTCAAGAAGGTCGAGCGCAAGAAGCCGAAGCAAAAGCCGATCCGCAAGGCCGGCGAGAAGGGCAAGGCCAAGCAGAATGCGACGCGCGGCGAGGTCGACGGTTCGGTGGACGTGAAGACCGCAGCGGTCGGCGGCCAGAAGAAGGGCAATTCGTCTGCCGCCGGCAATGCCGCCGTCACCAATTATCCGGGCAAGGTGCGCAACAAGATCAACCGCGCCAAGCGGCGGGTCTCGGGCGGTGATCGGGGCAGCGTGGTGGTGAGCTTCACCGTCAGCGCCAGCGGCGCGGCGAGCGGTATTCGCGTCGCGCGCAGTTCCGGCGTCGCCGCGCTCGACAAGGCGGCGGTCGATTCGGTGCAGCGCGCCGCGCCCTTCGCCAAGATTCCGGAGGCCGCCGGCAAATCGTCCTGGGCCTTCAACGTGCCGATCGTCTTCAACTGAGGCGTCGTTTCCCGCCGCGCGTCCGCCGGCGGGAATTTTTTGCGCGAAAATATGACTTTCCTAGTCATGTTTATACTTTACTCTGAAATTCAAGTTTTGTAGGTTGCCCCCGAACTGAGGCTCCGCCCGTGCGGAGTGCCAAAGGGGAAGCGTGCATGAACTACGTGACTGCCGGCCGCGCGGAAGCGGTCTTGAAATCGATGATCGCCGAACGCGACCGGCGTATTGCGGACCTGGAGCGCCAGCTCGCCGCACTGAGGAAGCAGATCGCGGCGGCGCCGCAGGAAGTTGCCCCGGCCGCAGCAGCGCCGGCCGCCGCTCCGCGCGTCGAGGTGCGGGCGCCGCAGGCCCCCCGCAGCGTGGAAGTCACCAAGGTCAAGCGCCGGTCGGGCGAAGCGGAGAGGAAGGCGATGCGCGAGAAGCACAGGCAGCAGCAGCAGGCCCGCCAGCAGACGGACGCGGCCGACAAGGCAGACGGCAAGGCGGGGCTCGAGGGGCGCAGCTTCCTCTATGTCGGCGGCCGGGATTGCCAGGTGGCGCATCTGCGCCAGATCGCCAGTTCCTACGGCGCCAACCTCATCCATCACGACGGTGGCCTGCGCGAGGCGGTCTCGCGCATCGACAATGTCCTGCCCTCGGTCGACTGCGTCTTCTGCCCCATCGACTGTATCAGCCATGATGCCTGCATCCGCGTGAAGACGGGCTGCAAGAAGTGGGAAAAGGCCTTCGTGCCGCTGCGCAACGGCAGCAAGTCCTCCTTCGAGCGCGCCCTGCAGAGCATGAGCCAGGGAGACACCACCCAGTGAATGACGAAAGACCCGAAGCCTTCATGATGATCGGCCTGCACAAGCTGGCCGCCCAGAACGGCGACGGCCTCGTGCCGGAACTCTATGCCCTGCTGACCCGCCGCGCGGACATGCTGGAAAGCGAGAATGTCGCGGAATTTCCGCTGGCAAGCGCCCGCCCGCCGGCGCGCGTTGCAAGCTTCGAAGGCGCGTCCGCCCTTGAAGCGCGCAACGACAATGTCGTAGCCTTCCCGCAGCCGCGACGCCTGCGGCGGGATTCGCTCTGACGGGATAGGTCTTCCATGTTCTACGCCATGAACCGCTTCCGCATCGCCATCGGCCACGAGGAGGCCTTCGAGGCGATCTGGAAGGGGCGGGATTCCAGCCTCGAGGAGATGCCGGGCTTCCAGTCCTTCCATCTCCTTCGGGGCGACACCAATGCGGAGGAGGGGTTCACCCTCTTCGCCTCCCATTCGATCTGGGCGAGCAAGGACGATTTCATCGCCTGGACCCGATCGGAAAACTTCCGGCAGGCGCACAGGAACGCCGCTGCCGACAAGGGCATCTATCTCGGCCCGCCGAAGTTCGAGGGCTTCAGCGTCGTTGAGGGGGCATGAGCATGAGCGAAGACCCCGATCGTATCGAAGTGCTGCCGGTCCTGCCGTCGCTCGATATCGAGGAGACACAGGATTTCTACACGCGGCTGCTCGGCTTCAGCGAAGTCGTGTACCGGGCCGACGACTATCTCATCGTCCGCCGCTGCGCCGGCATGGAACTGCATTTCTGGCGGACCGACGATCGGACGCTCTGCGAGCGCACCTCCGTCTACCTGCGCGGCGGCGGCATCGGTGACCTTCACCGCGAGTTCAGCGAGAAGGGCGTGCCGGCGCTGTCGCCGATGGCGGTACGGGCGTGGGACATGGAGGAATTCTACGTCCACGATCCGCACGGCAATCTTTTGCGCTTCGGCCGCATTCCGAAGCGCTGATCTCAGCTTTCCCTGCGGGGCAACAGGGCGCCGAGCGCCACCGCCAGCCAGCCCGCCATCATGGTGATGCCGCCCGTCGGGGCCGACATCGGGAAGAGCCCGTGCCCGACGAAGTGGCGCAGGACGAGGTCGCCGGCGAAAAGCGCGGTGCCGAGGGCGAGCAGCACGGATGCGAGCGCCGCCGTGCGCAGGCCCGGCCAGGCGGCGTATAGCGCCACCAGCGCCGGTGCATGGGCAAGGCACATGGCGGAGGCGCCGGCCATCAGGCGCGGATCGCTGCCATGCGAGGCCGCGGCGGCGGTGACGACACCCGTCACCCCCATCAGGCCGGCGACGAGGAGGCTCGCGGAGCGGAGCGGAAACGGCATCGGGCTATTCCTGGTTCTGCATGTGGTGGGCGAGCCGCGTGACGGGCTCCAGGATGACGGCGCGCAGGCCCTCGCTCGGCACGGTCTCTTCCAGCGCGCGGACGAAGCAGAGCAGCCATTCGTCGCGCTCGGCCGGGCCGATCGAGGCCATGAAATGGCGGCGGCGCAGCATGGGATGGCCACGTTTCTGCGTGTAGAGCGGCGGTCCGCCGAGCCAGCCCGTCAGGTATTCGTAGAGCTTTTCCTCGCTGCCGGAGAGATCCGGCGGGTGCACCGCGCGGCAGCGCGCAGCTTCCGGCAAGGTATCCATCAGCACGTAGAAGCGATGCGTCAGCGCCCTGACGGCGGCATCGCCGCCGATCGCCTCGTAGAGGGTGACCGTCTCGCTCTGGCGGTCGCTGTCGTCGGTCGTGTCCGTCATCGGCCTTTCCCGTTTCCCCGGTCTTAACGCCCGCGTCCGCGGCGCGCAATGGCGGCCGTGCGCCTGCGACGAAGGGCGTCGCCCGCCGTAAACCCGGTCTGCTTGACAAGAAACCGTCCGGACGGTATCTTTTAAGCATGAGCAAGGCGCACCACCGCAAGAAACATCCGGAAGCCGTCCGCCAGCAATTGCTGGAGGTCGCGGCGAAACTGTCGCTGGAGAAGGGGCCGGCGAGCGTGACGCTCGACGCGGTCTCGCAGGCGGCGGGCGTCAGCAAGGGGGGATTGCTCCACCATTTCCCCAACAAGCTGGCGCTGCTCGACGGCCTCTTCACCGACCTGACGGACAAGCTCGACCGGACGATCGCCGACAGGATGCGCGAGGATCCCGAGCCGAAGGGCCGCTTCACCCGCGCCTATGTCTCGGTCTTCTTCCTGCCGGAGGGGATTGCCGACGGCGAGAAGTGGAAGGTGCTGACCGTCGCCCTCATCTCCGAGCCGCACCTGCGCGAGCGCTGGCGACAATGGGTGGAGCGATATCTTGCGGAGAATGTCGGCACGGATTCCGCGCTCGACGCCATGCTGGTGCGCTATGCCGTCGACGGCCTGTGGCTTGCCGATCTGCTCGGCGCGCCGACCATGGATGCGCAAAGCCGCGCCGCCATGCTGGACCGGCTGCTGGCGCTGACGCGCATCTGATCCCCGATATCCTTTGCGCCCGCGGGCGCCAGAGAAACGCCATGAACCTTTCCGCCGTCTACGCCGTCCTCGTCGTCGCCATCGTCTTCGAAGTGCTGGGCACCTCGGCCATGCAGGCCGCGCAGCATTTCACGCGTCTCGTGCCGACCGCCATGATGGTGGTCTGCTACGCCATCGCCTTCTTCTTCCTGTCGTGGAGCCTGCGCTTCGTGCCCGTCGGCATCGCCTATGCCATCTGGAGCGGGCTCGGCATCGTGCTGATCTCGGCGGTCGGCTATTTCGTCTTCGGCCAGAAGCTCGATTTCGCCGCCATTGTCGGCCTCGGTCTCATCATTGCCGGCGTGCTTGTGTTGAACCTTTTCTCCAAATCGACATTCCACTGAAAGGCGACCGGAATCGTGAAGGCCCCCGCTTGCCAAGAATCGGGTCTGTCTCTATCGATTCCGTCGAATTGAAAGCGGTTTCAATTCCGGCTTCAGAGGAACGGCACATGGCGATACGCACCATCGTATGGGGTGAGAACATCCACGAGCAGACGAACGAGATCGTGCGCTCGATCTATCCGGACGGCATGCACACGACAATTGCCGACGCGCTGAACCGCGACCCGGACATCCGCGCCACCACCGCGACACTGCAGGAGCCCGAGCACGGCCTTGCCGAGGCGCGACTTGCCGAGACGGACGTGCTCGTCTGGTGGGGCCACAAGGACCACGGCGCGGTCAGCGACGCGGTGGTCGAGCGCGTGGCGCGGCGTGTCTGGGAGGGCATGGGCCTGCTGGTGCTCCATTCCGGTCATTTCTCGAAGATCTTCAAGCGGCTGATGGGCACGCCCTGCGCCCTGAAATGGCGCGAGGCCGGCGAGCGCGAGCGGCTTTGGGTCATCAATCCGCGTCATCCGATCGCCGAGGGCCTCGGCGAGAATTTCGTGCTGGAGAACGAGGAGATGTACGGCGAGCAGTTCTCCGTGCCGGAGCCGCTGGAGACGGTGTTCATCTCCTGGTTCGCGGGCGGCGAGGTCTTCCGCTCCGGCATGACCTGGCGCCGCGGCGCCGGCAACATCTTCTATTTCCGCCCGGGCCACGAGACCTATCCGACCTACCACGACGCCACCGTGCAGAAAGTGCTCGCCAACGGCGTGAAATGGGCCTTCAACCCGCAGGGCAGCTACACGGCGATTCATGACGCGCCAAACGTGCCCGTCGAAAAGGCACTGGAGCCGATCGTCGAGCGCGGCCCGAAACTGCATGAAGCCGGCGAAGCCGGATATCGCTGAGGGTACGATGCGCCTGCTCGTTCTTGGAACCGGTGGCATGGCCAATTCCCATGCCCAGCACTTTGCCGCGATCGACGGCGTCGACCTGGTCGGCGCGGTCGATGTGGACCCTTCGCGCGCCAAGGCCTTTGCCGATACGCATGGCATTCCCAATGTCTTCACCTCGCTGGAGGACGCCATTGCCTGGAACGGCTTCGACGCCGCCACCAATGTGACGCCCGATCGCGCGCATCACCCGACCACCCTGGCGCTGCTGGCGGCCGGCAAGCATGTCATGTGCGAGAAGCCGCTGGCGGAGAACTATGCCAAGGCGGACGAGATGGCGCGTGCCGCCGAGGCCTCCGGCCTCGCCACCATGGTCAATCTCACCTATCGCAATGTCGCGCCCCTGCAGAAGGCGCGGGCGATGGTGCTGGCCGGCGAACTCGGCCATGTCCGCCATGTCGAGGCCTCCTACCTGCAAAGCTGGCTCGTCTCGAAGGCCTGGGGCAACTGGGCGACGGAAAGCCAGTGGCTCTGGCGGCTTTCCACCCGGCACGGCTCGAACGGCGTGCTCGGCGATGTCGGCATCCACATCCTCGATTTCGCCAGCTACGGCGCGGCGAGCGAGGTGGAGCACGTCTTCGCGCGGCTGCGTGCCTTCGACAAGGCGCCGGACAACCGTATCGGCGAATACGATCTCGATGCGAACGACAGCTTCACCATGACGGTCGATTTTGCCAATGGCGCGCTCGGCGTCATCCATGCGAGCCGCTGGGCAACCGGCCATCTCAACGAATTGCGCCTGCGCATGCATGGCGACCGCGGTGCGCTGGAGGTCATCCACACGCCCGAGGGTTCCCGCCTGCGCGGTTGCCTCGGCGAGGATGTCGAGCAGGCCGTCTGGCGTGAGCTCGATGCCGGCACGGTGCCGACCAACTATGCGCGTTTCGCCGCCGCCGTGGCGCGGGGCGAGCAGGTCGAGCCCGGCTTCCGCCACGCGGCCGAATTGCAGAAGGTCCTCGATCTTGCGATGGAGACCGAAAAGGAGCGCCGCGAGCTGAAGGTCTGACCTCAGGGCGGGGCAGGGCCGGTCGAGCCGCGAATGCGGAAATCGACGGGCCATATCTCCTGCAGGGCCTCGGGCGCTTCGCCCCGCAGCAGCCGCAGAACCATGTCGCCGATCCGCGCACCCGCCGCGCGGATCGGCGATTGCGTCGTGGTGACCGGCGGCACGAGGT
Source organism: uncultured Shinella sp. (assembly GCA_946481465.1). The sequence continues at coordinate 10,664 of CAMLOC010000029.1, forward strand.
TGTCCGGGCTGAGATAGGGGAAGACGTCGTCATGCGCGATGAGCGAGACGTCCTCGCCCACGCCAAGCCCCGCGATGCGGATCGCCCGCATGGCGCCCAGCGCCGACATCATCGAACCGGCGATAACCGCCGTCGGCGGGGCGGGAAGGGCGAGGAAGGCCTGCATCAGCCGGAAGCCCGTCTCGTCCGTGAATTCGCCATGGCCGACAAGGGCCGGGTCGAGCGCGAGCCCGCGCGCCTCCAGCGCCGTGCGGTAGCCGCTGGCGCGGTCGAGGGCATAGGTGCCCGCCATGGCGCCGTTGATCAGCGCGATGCGCCGGTGGCCGAGGTCGGCAAGATGGCCCGTCGCCGTCTCGATCGCCCCGAAATTGTCGATATCGAGAAAGGCGAAGGGACGTTCCGCGGTGCTCCGCCCATGCACGACGAAGGGCAGCTCCAGCGCCTGCAGCAGCGCGATGCGGGCATCCGTGCGGGCGGGCGTGTGCACCACCACCGCGTCCACCCGCTTGCTGGCGGCAAGCCGGCGATAGGCGGCGGCCTCGTCGGCCTCCGTCTCGACGGTCGAGACGAGGATGTCGATGCCGTCCTCCTGCAGCCGGGTGGAGAGCCCGCCCATGAATTCGCTGGAATGCGGCCCGAAGCGCCCGCCGCCCTGGAAGACGATGCCGATCGCGCCGGCCCGGCCGGTCGCCAGCCGCTGCGCGCTGATGTTCGGCCGGTAGCCGAGTTTCTCCGCCGCCTCCAGCACGCGCCGCCGCGTCTCGGGCCGCACCTCCGGATAGCCGCTCATCGCCCGGCTGACGGTGGTCTGCGAAAGGCCGATGCGGGCGGCAAATTCCTTGAGGTTCATCCTGCCTCCCTGGTGCGGCCGGTTCTTTCGGGCGTTTATGAACGTTCCGGCCCAAGGCGGCAAGTTTGGTGCGGGTGGGAAGGGACCGCGAATGAAAGATGGACCGCTGTGGTTGCAGTGCCGTCTTGAATTCCTGAAATAACACGCTAAGGTAAAAATATTAACGATAAGGTTGTGTTTGTCTCATTGGTCGCGCGTCGGGAATGAGGTTTCTGGCGTGGAATTCGGCCAATGAGCCGGCTTCAGTGCGCTTTCGCTTCCGGGCCGGGACCGCCCGGATGCATCCGGCACCATTTTCGGGGGAATGTCATGCAGGCGGGCTCGGATATGCCGGCTGCAACGGGTTCGTCTGCGCGATCGAACCTGCAGCCTCAAGATCGCGTCGCGGCGGCGCGCGGCTGGCTGTGGCGGACGCGGCAGGCCCGGATCAGGAAGCACGCCGGCGCGCCGCTCGTCTATTCAAGGGCGCAGGAGGGCCGGCGGCCGTGTTACCTGCGCGTCCTGGAGCGCCTGTTCGGCGCACGCCGGGCCGGCCTTCGCGAATTGCTCCTTTCCCCCGCGCCCGTCCTGTTCCTGATGGTGGAGGAGGCCTTCCTGGCCTATGTCGTTCTCGGCCTGCTGCGGGCACTCGCCGGGCGGCGGACGGTGGGGCTGTTGCTGCGGCCGATGTCGCTGTCGGTCTCGCCCCGCCACTCCTGCCGGTTGAAGCGCGCGGTGCTCGGCCGGCTGAAGCGCTTTCGCGCCATCCATACCCTGACCATCCTCCCTTTCAGCGTGTTCCCCGCCTTCTCGGCGATCGCGAAGGACTGGATCTACGATTTCCAGCTCTGGGACCTGACGGACGAGGAGCGGGAGGCGGTGGAACTGCTGCGCAGCGAGCGGCGTCCGGGCGGACATCTGGTGCTGACGGCGGTCGGCACGCAGAACCGTCGCAAGGGTTTCGACCTCTTCACCGACAGCTATGTGCGCATCGCGGCCCTCAGGGCCCGCTTCCAGTTCATTTCCTGTGGCAGGGTGGAGCCGATGGTCGAGGCCTATGCGGCCGCCTTCCGCGAGGCGGGCGGGGTTGTGGTGGACCGCTGCGTCTCGGAGGCGGAACTGCTCGGGGTCTATGCCGCGAGCGATGCGGTCTGGTGTTTCTACCCGCCGTGCGGCGATCACGCCTCGGGGGTTCTCGGCCGGGCGGCGCAGCTCGGCATTCCGGCCGTCGTGCGCTACGGTTCCGTCGCCCATCGCCTGTGCATCGTCGAGAACATCCCGCATGTGCCGACGACCGTCGACGGGCTCGCCGAACGGCTTTCCGGCCCGCTGCCGGCGAGGGACGAAGCCTGCGGGCGTCGCGCCGCCGCCCGTTTCGCCCGGCAGAGCGAGGCAACGCTGCGCGCCGCCCTCGGCCTTGCAAGCCCGAACCCGCCAGCCCCGCCCCGAGACGCGCCGCACGGCCACGTCGCCAGCAAGGCTCCGTCGCCATGGTGACCGCTTGCGCGCCGGGCTGCCGGGCACCGTATCCTGGACGAAGCGCAGACCTTGCCGAAAGCCCTGTCGATGCCGATCATGCGGGCGAGAGGCAACCGCGACGACAGTATCGTCACGGTGTTTGTAACCCATGTGTCCAGAACGGATCGTTCGGAAATGGCGCACCCGACAGGATTCGAACCTGTGACCTTTGGAATCGGAATCCAACACTCTATCCAGCTGAGCTACGGGTGC
>CAMLOC010000030.1 GCA_946481465.1 uncultured Shinella sp.
CGACTACGCCTTAGCTGAGCGCAGCCGCGACGAACTGGCTTCGTTTCTCGCTGACGGGCCGGTTGTCATTTCGCGCAACGGCACCGATCGCTACGGGCGCACGTTGGCAACGCTAACCGTCAACGGAAATGACGCGGGCGACCATCTCGTGTCGATGGGGTTGGCTAGAGTCTGGCGATGAAAGCGCCGGGCGGACAATGGTCTGGACGAGATCGACAAGGTGGCGATCCACGCAGCTAACCGGTCCGGCGCCTATTCACGCAGTAGCCGACTTGAAATTGTCGATCTCGACCGAACGGCCGGCGAAAGTCGCGGTGATGTGCAACTCGCCACCCATCGCCGCGATCAGCTCGCGCAGCGTGCTCACCTTCATGTCGGGACGACGCACCAGCTTCGAGATGGCGGGCTGCTGCACGTCCATGACGTTCGCAAGCTCCTCCTGGCTGATGCCCAGCCCTTCTCGCAACTGCTCAAGGCTGACCAGCTCGGCCTCGAACTTCGCCTTGTTGGCCTCATGGCGCGCAAGACGTTCGGCGCTCCAGCCCTTCTTGAGATCGGAAAACGGGCGATGTCCGCTCATTTTATCAATCCTTCCTGCTTCAATTCCTGCAAATAGACGTCGTACAGTTCATCCGCGATCGGGATCATCCGTTCATAAAAACGGTCGTCCCCGGTCTTGTCGCCTCCGATCAACAAAATCGCCGAGCGGCGTGGATCGAAGGCGTAGAAGATCCGCACCGGCCTGCCCCCGCTCTGGATTCGCAGCTCGCGCATGTGCGAGTGCCGCGAATTGTTGATCCCCGACGAATGGGGAAAGCGCAGGTTCGGCCCTTGAGCGGTCAGCCGATCGACCGTCGCGGCAATCGCCGCCTGGTCCAGCTCGCCCAAATCACCATACCAATCCCCGAATTCATCGGTGATTTCGACATCCCAGCTCATCGGCACTCACATTCCATGTATGGAATATAGGCGCAATCTGTTTCAAGATCAATAAGGGTTGGGCGCGACCCTTCGGGCACGGCTCTATCTCCGCCTGAAGGCTCCGACCGAGCCGCCGTGCCGGCGTCTCGGCGGCGTCACATAAACCGGGCACAGATATACGGTAAGGGCGTCAGGTGCCGGAAAACACCTGTTTGTCGTACAGTCCCGCGAATGACGTGGTCTGGGACATTCCTGTCGTTCGCGAGCTACATGCCGAGCGGCAGCTCTTGTCAGAACCCGACGTTCAGACTCGCTCGTCGGTGCCATTTCGGCGCTATGCGCGGATTGTTGTCTTGCTCTCTTCGGGCGCCAAGCGGTAACTAGAGAGGCCTTCACGAAGCATCGAGCGTGATGCGGCAAAACAAATCTGGGGGGATATGTTCTTTGCTTCGGACATTTGCGCGATGCCGGCCGTGTGCCGGTCTTTGCCGGTGGGGTGCCGACCTGGCACGTCGAAGATGCGATACTGGGCTTCTCAGCAAAGGTTGAGGAGTCACACATGAAGCAGATCATCCCCGATGGCCCGCGCATTAAAACGCTGCGACTTGGGCTGGAGAGAAACGCGACCCAAAAGGAACTCGCTTACGCCGTGCGCGTCAGCGAACGCAAATTGCGTCAGATTGAGAACGAAGGTGCTCCCATTTCCGTCGCGACCATGGAACTCCTGGCAAAGAATTTAGGCGTGCACCGTGAACAGATTACGGTTCGGCAATCTGCCTTACAGCTTGTTGCCGCAGACGGCGAAACCGTGTTTGACACGATCCTTTCTGACCTCCGCAAGGACAGGCTAGTCCCGCGCTTCGACTATGATCTCGCGAACGTGACCATGGACGAGGGATTGCTGTTCAAGGAGGCCAGCAACGTCCATGACTTCGTCTGCGAGATCATGATCACTCTGACCGACGAGACGGGCCAATATGCCGAGGAGCTGATTGCTATCCTCACGTCACTGACATGGAGCGAACGCAGTAGCCTAGATCGGCCGACGTCTGTCGAGGAAATCGCGCTCCGTCGCCGAATTCGGCATCTCATGGTCCTCCTGCGCGGCAACGATATCTGGATCTACCATACACACCTGTTTCGGAGGCTCCCCGAACGCCACACGCTTCCACCCGACGATGCGCCCAGTGAGCTGAGCTCCCGCTTCATTATCGCGCTCGCGCCGCCCGGCGAATATGGTGAGATCAGCGTTCGGGTGCCGGTCGATCATGGCCAACCTTTCCTGCTGAAAGGTTGGTGAAGCAACATGCTGCAATCCGTCAAAAAGATCGCAAAGCTCGGCGTCTTCGACAGCTTCGCCGCCGCGAACGACCTGCCTGAGTTCGCGCGCTACAATTGCATCTATGGTCATAATGGCTCGGGCAAGACGACCCTGACGCGGTTGTTGGCTGCGCTCGGGGATGGCCAGCATCCTGACTATCCCGATCTGACCTACGAGATCACCTCGGCCTCGGGTAAAGTCGGCCACGGCACACCATATGGTCGTAAGGTGCGGGTCTTCAACGCCGATTTCATCGAAGCCAATATTGGCCAGTTCAGAGGTCCGCTCCGACACATTCTGATCGTCGGCGAGGAAAACAAGGCGCTAGCCGAGGAAGCCAAGTCCGAACAGGCTATCCATGAAGCCCGTCTGGTGAAGGTCCGCGAGCTCAATGACGCGATCACTAAGGTGGAGGCGGACCGGGGCAAGCGGTTCTCCGAGATCGCGAAGACGATCAGCGAGGCCACCAGCGGCACGGCCCTGCGGACCTATCGCAAGCAGAACGCCGAGCAGGCTTTCGCCAAGATTACCGATCTGCAGATCCTTCCGGAGGCTGAGCTGGAACTGCATCGTAACAGCGTCCATCAGGAGCAACAGGAGCCGATCAGATCGTTCGAGCAGCCGCAGGTAGCCCTTCACGCGGACGGCGTCGCACGCAACCTAGCCGACTGGATCGAGATCGCGGTCGACCGGACAAAGGCCCTCACGCGGCGTTCGGCGCAAGGCAGCGCGCTGGCGCGATTGAGCGAGGAACCCGCCATAGCTAAATGGGTCGAAGACGGTCTCTTCCTCCATCGGGACCATGCCTCGACGTCCTGCGAATTTTGCGCACAGCCGCTGCTTGCCGAACGGATGAACAAGCTAGCGGCGCATTTCGGCATCGAAGACCAGCAGCTCAAGGCCGATGTTGCGGCTGCGGAAAAGCTTGTCCAGGACATACAGGACACCATCGAGGGCATGACCCCGCCGCCGCGCTCGGCCTTTTATTCCGAGCTGCGTGAGCCTGCCGACGAAGCAGCGCTGGCGTTCAGTGCTGCGGTGACAGAGGTCCGCACGGCCCTCCAACGGCTGCTCGAGATCCTATCTGAGAAACAAGATCGCCGCGCCACCGCTTATGACGTTGAGATCGATATCGACGCATCGGCGCTGGTGACTGCGATCGATGAGCTCTCGGCGCTGGTCGACAAGAACAATGCCAAGACCACTACCTTTACGGAAACGCTGACGGCCGCGCGGACGGCGATCGAGGTCCATTATCTATCGAGCATCGCCGGCGCGGTGAAAGAGCTGAACGATAAGATTGCAGCAATGCGTGCCGATGTGACCAAGCTCACCGATGGCGCGGCCGATCTCGAAGATGCACGTGGTCTCGACGCGCTCAAGGTCTCGTTCGAGGAGAAGCGCGCCAAGGTGTCGAGCGCGCATGCAGCCAGCGCCGAGCTGACCAAGCAGGTTGTCACCTTTCTCGGCCGAAGCGATTTAAAGTTCGAGTCCGACGCGCAGGGCTACCGGGTCGAGCGACGTGGCAAGCCCGCGAAGCGATTGAGCGAGGGTGAGAAGACCGCGATCGCGTTTGTCTATTTCCTCGTTCAGCTCGGCGATCAGGACTTCGATCTTCCCGAGGGCGTCGTCGTGATCGATGACCCCATCTCCAGCTTGGACGCATCGGCCATCTATCAAGCGTTTTCGTTCCTCAAGAACGGGGTCAAGGACGCCAAGCAAGTCTTCATCTTGACCCATAATTTTGATTTTCTGAGGCTTCTGCTCAATTGGCATCAACACAACAAGAAAGTCGCGCAGCATTTCATGATCCGCTGTGACGATAATAGCGACACGCGCAATGCCAGCATAATCGCAATGGATCCTCTGCTAAAAGATTACGCGACGGAATATCATTATCTATTCAAGCAGGTTTATAGTTATTCGTGCAATGGCACGATAGCCAATGCGTATCACGTCCCCAATATCGCGCGAAAGGTGCTAGAAACTTTTCTGGAGTTCTACACTCCATCTGCGAAGAGCCCTTACCGCAAGCTCGAAGAGGTGACGTTCGACGAACACAAAAAGACGGCAATCTACAAGTTCGTAAATGATCAATCCCATCCAACCGGCAAGGGTTTTGACCCCGCGCTCGTCGAAGAGACGAAAACCAATATTGGCTTTCTCCTGGAGATGATCGAGGCGTTGGCGCCGGTTCATTACAACGGCCTCAAGGCTCTTTGCACGGCTTGACGCCCTTTGATCCTAACGCAGCTATCCTAGCTTGAAGTGCCGTCGGCAGATTCCTTAGATTTTCTCTGATCCGACGGGCGAGCACCAGAGAGTCTATGCCGGTCAATGTGCCCAGTTCCGGAAGGCAGTCATAGGCATGCCATGGCATCAAAGGCTGGTTTCCGTCCCGCGCGAACGGCGCATCGGTCTCGGTGAGCAGGCGATCCAGTGGCATCAAGGACGCAAGCTCGCGCCCCTTGCGGGACCTCAGCATCGCAGGCCCAATTGAGAACCAACACCCCAAGGCAATCGCACGCTCGAGTTCGCGAGCGGTGCCGCTAAACCAGTGTAGGATCGGCACCCCGGCGCGCGGACGAAGTTCCAGCGCGTCAAGGACGAGCGTCGCTGCGCTGCGCGAATGGATCGTCATGATCCGTCCGCCTTGGTCTGAGCAGGCGTCTAGGATCCGGTCGAAGACCTCGCGCTGGATCCCCATCGCATCCCGGTGCGCGGGGCTGCCGTCGAGGCCTATCTCACCGACGTATCGCGCTTCGGGCAGAAGCCCGCAAAGAAGCGCGACCTCAGCATGGCGCTGCGCTACCACCTCGGGATGCAGGCCGAGCGCCACCCGCACCCGCTTTCGGTCTCCGACTAGCTTCCTCGTTCCGCGCCACGCCTTGGGCGTCGTCGTCACCGCCAGCACGTAGGTCTTGTGCGAATCGACCTCCTCTAGAATCTTGGCCGGGTCGGGATACAGGTCGATGTGGCAGTGGAAGTCGATCAAGGGATTCTCATGTTCGCGTGCAGGGCGGCGAGTTCCGCAATGCCATTCTGCACGACCTGCCGATAGGGGGCGGGATTGCCAAGCAACTGCCGATTCATGGAGCCGCCGATGAGCGCGTCCAATCCCCGGCGGCGGACGGTCTCGATCGCGATCGCCACGGAGCGTACATCGTCGAAGCGTGCGTGGCGCACATCGTTTTGGCCCAGCGGTCCGTATTTGTATCCGCCGTGCGTGGTGTCCGGACGTCCCCAAGCGAGATAGGCCCCACGCCGGACCTGGCATGGCACGCAGCGCCCGCAATGCTGGAAGCCGGTGCGCGAATATCGTCCGCAGCTCGTCGAGCGATCGACCAGTTGTGCAAGCAGGGTCGGGTCGGTGCACCCCCGCAGCATCTCACCCTTGGTCTGATGTTCGTAGGGATTGTGGATCCGCACGCGCAGTCCGGCATCGTCGAGCGTCTCCTGAATGAGGCGCAGGAAAAATGGATGCGTCGTGCGGGTGCTAAGGGATCCGGTGCGCAGCGGGGTCAGCGGCACATTCTGGCTGATGAAGCCGTTCTCCGGAACGCGCAGTTCGACGACGGCGCCGTCTGCGTGTCGTTGGAGACAGCTGACGGCAAGGACACCGAAGCCGAGGAAGGCGATCGACCTGGCCCGCTGCGACCGTTCGGACGCATGGGGCGGCCGGGCATAATGGTTGAGCTGCAGGTGGCGACTACTGGGCGCAATGTTCAAGGCGAACAGTTTCTGGTCCTGCGTGTCGCCCTTCGCCATCTGACTGACCAGCAGCGGGTTCAGGCCCTCACCGACCACGTCGATCGCCCCGATGAGGCTATCCATGCCGCCGGAGAGCAGGCAGACCATGTCCTCGGGGCGCGGACGGGCTCCGGTCCGCAGGGCGGGTGCGCCCCCGCCACCGATGAAGCGGATCTCCCAAATGTCTCCGGACAGGAAGCGCAGGGCCCGCGTGAGGCGGGTAGCCTGCGTGTTCCAGAAGTCGGGCGCCGCGACGGCCACAGTCAGCTCGATCTGACGCGTCCACCCGTCGGGGCTCCGATCGCGCGAAACCGTCTCGTCGGCGGCGACGACGGCCATCGCGAACGAGGCGAAGTCCCATGCCTGCCCGGACGGGGCGAGGCCGAGCTTTCGCAGGCGACGCGGGACGAGATCACCAACGCGACCGCGCCCGTTGATCCGGGAGTTAGAGTAGATGTCGAACCGGGTGTCGATGCCCGGAATGTCCGGCAGATCTTGGGGAAGGCAGGCAATCCTCGTCACAGTCCACCCTCCTCCTCAAAGACTTCGAACGCCTGCTGGATAGCGTCGCGGGATATCCGATCAATCACCGCACGGCCGATGGCACCGTTGGCCGCGCGCTCCGCCGCATACTGGGCAGCCACGACCTCACGGACATAGTCCTTCATCTCCTGCAGGCGTTCCAGGCCCTCGCCCTTGGTCGGGGCCTTGTCGATGATGGACTTGCCGACATCGAGCTCGATGCGATGAGCGACATCGTAGCCGAGCGTGGCTGCAGTCACTTGGTCCACCTGGGCGGGCGACAGGTTGGTGAGATCGTTGTTCTGGGCAAGGATGTCAGAAAGCGCGCGGGCGGCCGAATCGCGTGTGGCCTCGGCGTCTTGCGTCCCGTCGATCGGCTTTATCGCGTCGACTAGGACGTCCGCGATCTCGGCCGGCGTTAGACCCGCCAGAGCCTGCGGATTGATTCCAAGTTCCGGTGGAAGCGGCTGTCCGCTCGCCAGCGAGGTCAGTGCGTTGTGGAGCGAGCTGGCCGCGCTGGCCGATCCGCCAAGCCTGCGGGCGGCGTTGCCACTGCCCCCCATTCCGCTACGCGAATAGTGGCCGAGTCCGCGACGCAGGTGCCGCCCGCGGTCGGCACCGCCGCCGGCGAACTTGCCGAGGGAGGTCCGGACCCCGCGCCAGCGGCCGGGGGTGGAAGGGACCGCAGGCTGCTGAGGGGGGACCTGCGGCGGCTGAGGTTGCTGAGGTTGCGGCTGCCTCGGAGGCGTCGGCTGCGAACCCGGCGACGGGGCAGGCCCCTGAGGAATCTGCGGAGGAGGTTGCTGCGGGCGGGGCGTCGCCGGCGGATTGTCGATCCAAGGGGGGACGATGGGAACGTCCGGCCCCGATCCTGGGCCGCGACTCGATGCTGAGGTGCCCATCAGTTCGTCTTTCCGGCGGCCGCGATTGCCTTGCGCGTTTGAGTGGTTAGGTCGCCGCGAGCAAGGAAGCCTGTTAGCACACGCCTGCCCCAATCCGTCTGGCTCAGGCGCGGGACGATGCCCGCCTTAATCTGGTTCGAGGGCACCTCGCTGAGAAAGGCGACCACCGACGCCTCCGCCCCGGGTGACGCGCCGGCCAGCGACTGCATGGCGTTCAGGATCGTCGGCGTCCCCCAAGCCGTCTCCTGTTTCGCCTTAGACAGTATCTTGTCAGTGATGCGGCCGATCTCCGGATTGGTGAGGCGGGCGACCTCCGCATCGACGGTCGAGCTGGACGAGTTCATGCGCATCAGCATGTCGAGCACCTCAAGCGCGTCCGACGACAACTCGTCCGCGCGAGAGATGATGGGATGGCTTTCGCGTCCTACATACAGAGCGCCACGCAGGTCGCGACCGGCGAGGGCGGGATCGAGCGAGAGCCAGTTGGCGTGGAAGGCATCGTTCCACGGCTTCTCAAGAGGCGGTTTTGTCTCGTCGCCGCGGCTCCGCGCCTCCATGTCGGCGAGGAACTCTGCATGCCCGTCTTCGGATTCGTTCACCGCCCGCAGCATCTCTGCATAGGCGTCCTTGTCGCCACAGCGTTCGAAGAGCAGCAGCTTGACGAGCACTTCCTCGTCCACCGTGACCTTTTGAATGCGCGACATGGACGTTCGCATGGAGAGCGTATTTAGGAAGCGCTTGATCAGACGGGGGTTGCCCCGGACGTTCGGCGACGTGGTGAGGATCGGCGCGATGCGCTCGGCGAGCGCCAGCCTGTTGAGCAGGCCCGAGGGGCAATTGGGCACAAGACCGGACACGAAGACCTTATCGACGCGGCCTCCCTTCCAGGTTTCACCCAGGCGCAGGCAGACCGCGATGCGGATGGCCTCCTTCTGTCCGGCGTCGAGCGAGGCCTCGTCGTCGATGAATAGCATCATGAGATAGGCGCGGACCTCGTGGGTTCCGAGCGGAGGCACGCGGATGGGCAACTGGATCAGCTTGTCGAAATAATTGGTCACCAGGTCGTCGTTTAGCGCCACGTCGTCGAAGTGCGTCCGCACGGCCTGACGGATCATGCCCTCGTCCGCAGCGATGACGAAGGCAGTGTGCTTGAGGAAGAGGAAGAGTCGCATCGCCTCAAGCGTCGCGATCGCTGTCTTGGGAAGGCAGCGGTCCAGATCGTCGATCAGCACCACCAGCGTGATGTTGAGTTCTGCGAGCGTGGCCTCGAGATCGTCCCGGAAGGCCTGAATCGCCTTGCGGGGCGTTTCCGTCTCAGCCGTGTCGGCCTCGGCCTTCTCCTCCGGCTTCTTCTCGTCGAGGAACTCCTCGCCCTTCTTCACACCGTCAACGGCCAGCTCCTTCACCTTCTTGAGGTCGTCGCCGGTCACGTCGCCGTCGAACAGGCCGCCCATGGTGGCCATTCCGCCTGCCACCCACGGCGTGATCTGCCCCTGGGTCACGTAGTCGAACATTGCGGAGCCGGCGATGCCGAGCAGGCGTAGCTTCTTCACGCGGCTGAACAGACTAGCCGCCCGCTTGCGCGCCGTGGCGGAGAGCGTGTCCTTCTTCTCAACCGCCTGTTCGACGACCGTTGCCGTGATCGTCTCCATAAGCGCGGCACGGGCGTCGTCGTAGCTCTGGTAAAGCCACGCGTTGAACTCAACGAAGCGTATGTCGACGTCTTCGCGCGCTTCGAGTGATGTGCGCAGGAGCTTCATCATCGAGGATTTTCCGACGCCCCAGTCTCCGGAAATTCCAAGAGAAATGGGCTCCCCTTTGGCACCGATTATTCGCTCGGCAGCAATTTCGGCGACATGTGAGAAATTTACTAGGTCACGTAACGTTTCGTTGTCAGACCACATCGAAGAAAATCCCCCACCGTTCCCTCTATGTTTCCATCTGTAGGACTTCAGGTCAAGATAACTCGAGCGCCGAGGGCGTTCCTGGGGGCGCGCTCCTGCCAGACCGCTTAGTGGAAGGGGAACGGCGGGTTCCGGCAGGAGCAGCCATTCGCCCGTAGTTCAGGGAACGGCTTGAGTTGGTCGACTGCCGCCCTGTGCCCCCCTGTCTGAAAACACATGTTTTCCGACACGCCCGGGCACTGCAAGCGCTTGGTGTCCTTGATGACGATGCGGTTGAATGACAAACGCTGTCGGATTGGCGCACCCGCCCGTTTGGCAGGCTTCTTTCGCGCGCGAGGCCTTGGTGCCAGCTTTGGCTTCTGTCCCGAGAGGGACGGCGCAGCCGCCTGCTTCTTTCGCCTGCGGCTACTCTTCTTTTTGGAAAGCTCTTCCTGTTCTGTCGTCACGTTGTCCCCTCAAGCCCATATTGTCGGGAGCCTGCCTGAAAGGAAATGACTTTTCGTTACGGTTGCGCAGCTTGGTAATTTGACAAAAATCTGTCGGCGGGGGGAACACCAAGGGCGCTGCCCTTTCGTTCCCGAACGACAATAGACCGCCCGTGTAATCTGCCAAGGCCGGTGCCCGCCGCTTGAAGAGCGGCGACCGCCCTATCCAGCTCGCCCGCGCCAGCGGTCGATTCTCGCTCTCCCTCCCCATCCCGTTCCTCGCCGGAACGGCAGGGCCGCAGGGCCGTGGCCTTTGCGGCCTGCACCCAAGGAGGACGAACCAATGACCGAGACCCTGACCGACGCCGAAAAGATCGTGCGCATCCGCACCCTTAACGATATGGCGCGCGAGAACCCCGGCGTGGCGTGCCGGGCCAACATGACGCTCGGCTTTGCTGCCCTGCCCGATCATGATCGTCGCGCGGCGGTGATGCAGGTCATCGCCTTTAACCAGTTCACCGAGGACAACGATCCCCATGGTGAGCATGATTGCGCGGTGATCTATCGCCTTGCGACTGGCGAATGGGTCCAGCAGCGCCCAGACAGGGAGGGGTCGATCACGCAGACCGTCATCTGGAAAATCGACTGCTATGACAAGGCGTTGGAGTTCGGCAGCGAAGCACCGTGGGACGCCTCGCAGACCGTTCGCGTGCTGACAATCATGCTGGGGAGCGAATATTGATCGCGCCCTCGTCCCGCCTGCCGGGGCGAGGGCAAGCCCATTTCCGGAGAAGTGATTTATTGCGATTTCACTCCATTGTGGATAGGGTCGAGCCAAGGATTTTTACCATGCTTCATTTCGACATCGAGGCCATTCGGGCGCAGATCAGGGCGATGGATTTCGTTCGCGGCACGCCGCAGGAAGTCGAGCAATGGCGGCTCGACGATGCGGATTCGCGCGCAAATCTCGCGATCGAGGACATGGCGCTGGCGGCGGGCGAGGCGGAGCTGTTCGACATGATGCTGGAAGAGGCGGTGCCCCCTGCCCTCGCATCCCAGATTGTCGCGGCCCTGCTCGCGCGGGGCGCGCGCGACCTGTCCGCTTGATCCCCGTTGGCCTCCGACCCTGATCCTTATCTCTATCCTGGCACCGATACGCTCAGGAATCGTCTCGGCCTGAAAGACGACGCCGCGCTTGCGCAGGCGGAGAGGATGTTGACCCATGCGCGCTGCCGTGAGGCCGCGCGCATGTCGTTCCCGCTCGATGCCGATGGCTATCGCGCGCTGCACGAGCATCTGTTCCAGGACCTGTATGAATGGGCCGGGCAGGACCGCACGGTGAACATCGGCAAGGGCGGGAGCCTGTTCGCGCACCCCCCCTATGTCAGCAATGCCCTGTCGGCCGCATTCAAGGAGCTAGCGGCCAGCAACCAGCTTCGGGGCCTTTCCCGCGAGGATTTCTTCGACCGGCTCGGCCACCACGTCAACGAACTGAATGCGATTCACCCTTTCCGCGAAGGCAATGGCCGCACGATGCGCCATCATGCCACCCAGCTCGCGCGAGAGGCCGGACATCCGATCAGGATAGCCGCGATCGACAAGCAGGCATGGATGGAGGCATCCCGCCACGGTTTCACGACCGGCGATCATCAGCCTTTCAGTGTGGTGCTGGCCGCTGCCGCCCAGGAGCGCGCGGAACTGGACCAGCCTCGCACCGGCCCCGGGGGCATGGCGTTTCTTCCTCCGCGTGATCCTCCCACCGGGCAACGCTATCGTCTGTCGCTCACCAAGGTTCGCGACGAGCTGGGCCGCTACCTTCCGGCTGCGCGCATCGAGGCGGCCGAACGCCTGAAAACGCTCATGGCGGATAATGCGCCCGTCAACCGGATCGACGCTGCGCGCGTCGAGCTGGCCTATGTCCGCCACGCTAAAGGGCCGGTCTATCAATCGCACTTGCTGACCTATCTGGGGCTACGCGAGGTCGATGCCGTCATTACCGCGCAGCAGACCCCGCTCGAGCGCGTGCGCGAGATCGGCGCCGCGCTTGCTGCACGGATCAACAGCCAGCAGCTCGCCCAGGTGCAGCGCGCCGTGCGCTCGCTGGAGCGCCCTGTCCTTCCGCCGGGGCAGTCGCCGGCGCATGATCGTCTGGCTGAAGCCTTCCTCAAGAACACGCCCGATCAGAACCGGGCCGATCCGCGGTTTGCCGGTGCGCAGGCCATTGTCGATAAGGCCCATGCCGCTTCACAGGCGCGCACCGCCGTTGCCGCCAATATCCGCGCAGGCAAGCCGTTCGATGAGGGGATTTCCTTCTCCGCGTCCCCGGCCCCCAACACCCCCGACCGAGGCAGGATGCGATAGCGGGCACGCCCCGGCATGGTATGGGCTTGTGGCCCCGCTGACCTTCGCCCCACGAAGGCCATCAGTGCGGGGAACACCAAGGGCGGCCGCCCTTTCGTTCCCGAACAAAAATAGACCGCCCGTGTAGTCCGCCAAGCCCGGTAGGCCCGCCGCCTTATGGGCGGCGACCAGGCTAGGCGGCCCGCCCGCGCCAGCGGTCGATTTTTGCCCTCCCTCCCCGTCCCGCTCCTCGCCGGAGGGGCAGAGCCGCAGGCCGCAGGCAGCGGCTTCGCCTGAAAAGGAGGTAGGAAAATGGCTTACACACGATACCGGGGCGACCCCTATTGGAAGCGCGCGAAGGCTGATGGCTTGAGCGTGGACGGCACCGCCTACAAGCGGGGCGAGCGGGTGTTCTTCTATCCCCGCACCGGCGCGATTTACGCCGGAGATGCCGCGCAGCGCGCATCGGCCGAGTTCGACGAACTGGCCGCACTGGAGGGCTGATCCCTCCCCTTCCCCATCATTCGATCAGAATTTCAGGAGATACCACCATGGCTATCATCACTGCCAAGCTGTCCCAGCTTCGCCTCTCGCCGCTCAACACGCGGCGGGTGAAGCCTTCCGCCATCGACTCCATGGCCGACGACATTGCCGCGCACGGCCTGTTGCAGAACCTCGTCGCCTATGAGGAAGATGACCTGTTGTGGGTGTTTGCCGGTGGGCGTCGCTATCGGGCGCTCAAGGAACTGGTGAAGCGCAAGACGATCAGCAACGGCGACACCTTCCCCGTCGAGGTGCGGAGCAAGGAAGAAGCGATCGAGCTCTCCTATGCCGAAAATGCGGCGCGGCAGGACATGCACGCTGCCGATGCCATTCGGGCCTTTGCGGCGATGCGCAACGTGGGCATGTCCGCATCCGAGATCGCGGGCCGGTTCGGT
>CAMLOC010000031.1 GCA_946481465.1 uncultured Shinella sp.
CTCGGCGGCCTGGCCGAAGACATCGGCGGGCTTTCCACCGCGCAGATCACCAGCCTCAACCCGGCCTCGATCGGCGGCCTCACCACAGACCAGATGGCGGCTCTGACCTCCGACCAGATCGCGGCCCTGACGACCGGGCAGATCGCCGCCCTCAATGCCGGGCAGGTCGGCGCGCTGCGCGCTTCGGACGTCGCCGCGCTGACGACGGCGCAGATCCACGCGCTGAGCAGCGTCGGCATTTCCGGCCTGACCGCTAGCCAGGTCGCCGCCCTCACCACGGCCCAGATCAACACCCTCAGCAACCGCCAGATGGCCGCGCTCTCCTCCGAGCAGATCGCCGCGCTCGGAACCGACAACGTGGCCGCGCTCACCACGGCGCAGATCGCCGCTCTCAGTGCCGGCGGCGTTGCCGGGTTCACCTCGCAGCAGATCGCCGTCCTTTCCACCGCCCAGGCCGAGGCGCTGACCAGCGCGCAGGTCGCCGCCCTCAAGGCAGAACAGATCAGCGAACTCGGCACCGACGACATTGCCACCTTCTCGACGAAGGATATCGGCATGATCAGCGCCAGCGCCATTGCCGGCCTGTCGCCGGCCGCGATCGCCGCGCTTTCCACCGCGCAGATCGCCGCCTTCAGCACCGCCGCCATCGGCGCGATGAGCGCCCAGCAGCTCGCCGCGCTTTCCACCGCCCAGGCCGAGGCCTTGACCAGCCAGCAGGTCGCCGCCCTCGGTTCCGCCCAGCTCGGCGCGCTCGGCGCGGACGACATCGCCACCTTCTCCACCCGCGACATCGCCGCCATCGGCTCCGGCGCCATTGCAGGCCTCTCCTCCGAAACGCTCGCGGCCCTGTCGACCGCCCAGATCGCCGCCTTCAGCGCCGCCGGCATCGGCGGCATGACGGCGCGGCAATTCGAAGCGCTCAGCGTCGCCCAGGCCGAGGCGCTGACCAGCACCCAGATAAGCGCGATGAGCGCGACGCAGCTTGCCGCGTTCGGCACCGACGATATCGCCACCTTCTCGACGCGGGAGATCGCCGCGATAGGCGCGGATGCGGTCTCCGGCCTTTCGACGGCCGTGATCGCCAACCTCTCGACAGCGCAGGTCGCAACCCTCTCGACCGCCGCCATCGGCGGCCTCTCCACCCGGCAGATCCAGGCCTTCACCAGCGGACAGCTCGACGCCCTGTCGCCCGCCCAGGTCCGTGCGCTCGATGCCCGGCAGATCGCGACGCTCGGCACCGAGTACATCGCCACGCTTTCGACCGCGCAGATCGCGGCGCTCAGCACGACCGCCATCGCAGGTCTCTCCCCCGAGCAGATCGGAGCGCTTTCCACCGCCCAGGCCGAGGCGCTGACCACCAGCCAGGTCGCCGTCCTCTCCTCGCGCCAGATCGCCGCCCTCGATCTCGACGACCTCGACACCTTCTCCGTCGCCGACATGGCGGCGATCAGTTCCGGCGCCATGTCGGGCCTGTCGACCGACATGCTCGCCTCGCTGACGACGGGCCAGATCGCCGCCCTCGGCCCGGCCGGCCTTGCCGGCATGACCAGTGCCCAGATCGCCGCACTCTCCACCGGCCAGGTCGGCGCGCTCACCACGGGCCAGCTTGCCGCCCTCGGCTCCCGGCAGACCGCGGCACTCGGCACGGACGACATCGCCGCCCTCTCGCCGGCGCAGATCGCCGCCCTCGGTTCGTCCGGCATTTCCGGCCTCACCACGGACCAGATCGCCGCCCTTTCCACCGGCCAGGCCGAGGCACTCACCAGCATCCAGATCGCCGCGCTGAGCTCCAGCCAGGTCGCCGCGTTCAGCGCCGACACGATGGGCACCTTCACCACCGCCGAAATGGGCGCGATCACGTCCGACGCGCTCCCCGGCCTGTCGCCGGCGGTCGTTGCCGGCCTGACGACGGCGCAGATCGCCGCGCTGAACGGCGCGGGCCTGACATCCACGCAGATCGACGCGCTTCGCAGCGACCAGATCGAGGCGCTGACCAAGACCCAGCTCGCCGCCTTCGGCTCCGCGCAGATCGGCGCGCTCGGCACGGATGACATCGCCCTGCTCTCGACCGAGCAGATCGCCGCCCTCGGCACCGCCGGCATCGCGGCCCTGTCCACCGCGCAGATCGCCGCGCTTTCCACCAGCCAGGCGGAGGCCCTGACCACCAAGCAGGTCGCCGCGCTGAATTCGCAGCAGATCGGCGCGCTCGCCGCCGAGGACCTGGAACTGTTCTCGCCCGCCGATCTCGCCGCGATCACGTCGCGCGCCATGTCGGGCCTGTCGACGGCGATGCTCGCCGCGCTCAGCCCCGAGCAGATCGCCGCCTTCAGCCCGTCCGGCATTTCCGGCCTGTCGAGCGAACAGATCGGCGCGCTGACCGCGTATCAGATCGAGGCGCTGACCACCGCCCAGGTCGGCGCGCTGAGTTCGCAGCAGATCGCCGCGCTCGATGCGGGCGATATCGCGCTGTTCTCGACGGCCGATATGGCGGCGATCAGCTCCAGTGCGATCGCCGGGCTGTCGCCGGCGGTGCTTGCCGGCTTCTCGACCAGCCAGATCGCCGCCCTCAGCGCTGCCAGCATAAGTGGTCTCGCCACCAGCCAGGTCGCCGCCCTTACGTCGTCGCAGGTCGCCGGGCTCTCCACCCAGCAACTCGGCGCGCTCGGCTCCAGGCAGGTGGCCGCCCTCGATGCCGCCGACGTCACCGCGCTGACGCCCGCCCAGATCGCCGCGCTGAGCACGGACGGGATTGCCGGCCTCACCAGCGCGCAGACCGCCGGCCTGACGCTGGAACAGGTCGAAGGGCTCACCACGACCCAGATCGCCGCCCTCGGCTCGTCGGCCCTTGCCGGCCTGTCGACGGAAGCGCTCGATACCTTCTCCACCGCCAAGCTGGCGGCCATCAGCGCCGGCGCCATCAAGGGCCTGCCGCCGGGCTACATGGCGACGCTCTCCGAAAGCGAGATCGCCGCGCTCGGCACGGCCGCGATCGCCGGTCTCAGCAGCGCCCAGGTCGCCGCGCTCAGCACCGCGCAGGTGGAGGCCTTCTCGCTCGACCAGATCGGCGCGCTGAGCCTGCCGGGCATTGCCGGCCTCACTTCCGCGCAGATGCAGACGATCTCCAGCGAGGAGCTGGCGGCCATCGGCACGGCAGCCATCCGCGGCCTTTCGAGCGACACCGTCGGCGCACTGTCCACGGGTTCGATCGCCGCCCTGTCGACAGCCCAGGTCGCCGCCCTCACCTACGGCCAGATGTCGGCGCTCGGCCCCCAGCAGGTGGGCGCGCTGTCGTCCGATCAGATCGGCGCGCTGACGGCGACGCAGGCCGCCGCCCTTGGCGCCGACGACCTCGCCACCTTCTCGGCGGAGGATATCATCTCGCTGGGTTCGAGCGCGATCTCCGGCCTCAGCACGGCGACGCTCGCCGGCCTTTCCAGCGAGCAGGCCGCCGCCTTCACGCCCGGCCAGCTTGCCTCCATGACCTCGTCGCAGATCGCCGCCCTGCCGCAGGCCGGCGGTGCGGGCACGCAGAGCTTCGCCTTCTCCGCCACAAGCGACGAGCCGGTGGCGGAAGACACCGGGACGAGCGAGCCGCAGACCGCGAGCGACGAACAATCCGAGATCGCCTCGATCATCTCGTCCTACCTCTCGATCTGACCCATCTGCGGAACCTGAAAACGCAAATCGCCCCGGCAAGCCGGGGCGATTTGCGTTTCCACCTGTCGCTTCGCGCGAAAGGTCAGGAATCGTCGGCGGTCACGCCAGGTCCACGCCATGGAAGGTCTTCAGCCGCGTGCGGACGGCGGCGACCTCATCAGCGCGGCGGGTCTCGTCCCAGCCG
Organism: uncultured Shinella sp.; assembly: GCA_946481465.1. Next base: position 3,842 of record CAMLOC010000031.1, read on the forward strand.
AGCGTGCCGCCCGCCTGGAGGGCGAGCGCATCGACCAGCCGCGCCGTCAGGCGGCCGGTCACGGCCAGCGTCGTGCGGCGGAAGGCGAGGTCCGAAAGCGCGCCGACCTGCTCGTGGCGCAGCACATAGTCCACCTCGCCGGCGCTGTAGTCCGGCGCGTCGGGAAGCGGTGTGTCTGCCGGAAAGGCCGCGACATGCGCCGCGACGCTCTGCGCCGTCGTGCCGTAGCGGGCAAGCAGCTCCCCGATGCGTTCCGGCGCAAGTCCGGTCCGTTGCGCAAGGCCGGCAATCCAGGCGTCTTTCTCCGCTCCGCTCGCCGGAAAGCCGCGCCCGCCGCCGATGGGAAGGCCGCGGGTGGAGACCTTGCGGGGAACCGCAAGGCGCTTCAGCAGCATGTCGGCGACCTCTTCCGCATAGCCGCGGAAGGTCGTCCACTTGCCGCCGACGAGCGAATAGACCGGATAGGGCCGTCCCGCGACGGGTTCGAGAACCGGTGTCGCATGGTCGCGGGTGATGAGGCCCGGATCCTTCGCGTCCGAGGCCGGCAGCGGGCGGATGCCGCTATAGACATAGACGATCTGGTCGCGGGAGAAGCGGAGCTTCGGCAGAAGCTTGCGCAGGCTCTCAAGGAGATATTCCACCTCGTCGGGCTCGCAGCGCACCGTGTCGGGATTGGCCGCCTTGATATCGGTGGAGCCGGCAAGGGCGCGGCCGAGATAGTCGAAGACCAGGCAGATACGCCCGTCGTCCGCCTCGAAATAGATCATCCGCCCCTTCAGTTCCTTCAGGAGGTCCGGATGGTCGAGCAGGATATGCGAGCCCTTGGTGCCGCCGATCATGCGCGAGGGCTCGCCGAGAATGGCATTGACCTCGTCGATCCAGGGACCGGCCGCGTTGACGACGATCTTCGGGCGCACGGTCGCCGCTGCATCCCCGTTAAGGCTTCTTACCGTGAGGGCGCCATCGTCGGCGCGTTCCAGCCGCACATGGTTGAGAGCGGCGGAGCGCGGGCTGTCGGCAAGGCCGTCGCGCACGAGTTCGAGGATCAGCCGTTCCGGATGGGTGACGGTGGCGTCGTAGTAGGTGCCCGTCGCCACGATGTCGGGCGTCAGCGCCGGCAGATCGCGCAGCGAGGCCGCGCGGCCTGCCGTCGAATGGCGCGGCATGACGCGGTGGCGCGCACCGTAGAAGTCGTAGAGCATCAGGCCGATCTTGACGAGCAGCGCACCGCGGCTGCGCGGGGCGCTCTTTGCGCCGAACAGCGTGCGCAGCGCCGCACCGATGCCCTTGGTCCAGGAGAAGATCGGGATCAGCGTCGGCAGCGGCTTGACGTAATGCGGCGCGTTGGCAAGCAGGAGGTTGCGCTCCAGCGTCGATTGCGCGACGAGGCGGAACTCGCCCGTCTCCAGATACTTCAATCCGCCATGGATGAGGCGGGAGGGCGCCGCGCTCGTGCCGGCGGCGTAGTCGTTCTTCTCGACCAGCAGGCAATCGAGCCCCTGGGCCGTCAGGTCGCGGAAAAGGCCCGCGCCGTTGACGCCCGCCCCGACGATGAGCACGTCGAGCGCGCCGCGCGCCTCCATCGCCGCCATTCGTTCGCCCATGCCGCCGGGAAAGGCGGCGGCGCCTGCCGCGTTCGCATTCATGTGTTCCTGCCCGCTTTCACGATTTCGAGTTTGACGCCAGCCTCTTTCAGCCGCACCCTTACCGCCTCATCGACGCGGTCCGTCGTCAGCACCACGTCGAAGGCAGAAAGGTCGCCGAGGACATTGAGGGCGACCTTGCCGAATTTCGAGGAATCGACGAGCAGGATCTTGCGGCTCGACGAAGCCATCATCGCCTGCTTGACCTTGGTGACCTGCGCGTCCTGGATGAAGGCCGTGCCGCCGTCGATGGCCGAGGCCGAGCAGAAGAGGACGTTCGCCCGGAGGCTCGCCACCGCCTTCTCGCAGGTGATGCCGATATAGGCATTGTAGGTGCGGTGGTATTTCCCGCCGAGGCTGATCAGCTCCACCTCGTCGGCCTCGATCAGCTTGCCGGCCGAGACGTAGCTGTTAGTGATGACTGTGAGCGGCCGGGCCTCCAGCAGGAGATCCGCCAGCGCACAGGCCGTCGAGGAATCGTCCAGCATCACCGCCTGCCCGGCCTCGACATAGGCCATGGCGGCGCGCGCAAGCGCCGCCTTCTCCGCCTTGCCGATCGTCTCGCGGTAGCGGAACGTGCTCTCGTAGAGGCCGGAGGGCTGGACGGTGACCATGCCGTGCAGCTTGCGCAGCACGCCCTGCCCGGCAAGCGCGTCGATATGCCGGTGGATGGTCATGCGCGAGACGCCGAAATGCTCGACCAGATCCTCGATGCGCGCCTGGCCGGCCCGCATGATATAATCGGCAATCTCCTCGCGCCGTGCTTCCGCCTTCATCCGTCCACGCCCCTCGACCGTCCTGCGAGATCCTCGATGGCCCGCCAGTGGGGCGCCATCCCGTCCGCAAGCTGTCTATAGAGATCGTAGCGTGCGGCAAGCTGCGTGCTGCGCGCCGCATCCGGCCGGTAGGAGCGCAGGATGCGGGTCGTCGCGGCCGCGCCGGCCTGCGGGCTCGCGTAGAGCCCGACCGCGGCGCCGGCGACGAGCGCCGCGCCCCAGGCGGCCGCCTCGTCGGCGGAGGAGACGTCGACGGCAAGGCCCGTCGCATCGGCGAACATCTGCGCCAGGACCGGGCTGCGCGCGCCGCCGCCGCTGATGCGCAGGCGCTCCGCCGGCACGCGCGACAGGAGATCGTCGATATGGAGCTTGTGGTTGAAGACGATGCCCTCCAGCACGGCCTTCAGAAGGTCGCCCCGCTGGTGCCAGCCGTGCACGCCGAAGAAGCCGGCGCTCGCGCCGCTGCCGAAGGGCGAGCCGAAGAGGAACGGGTGGAAGACGATGTCCGACGGCTTTTCCAGCGCTTGGTCGAGTTCCGGCCGCAGCAGCGTGTGGATGTCCGTCCCCTCGCGCTCGGCCTTTTCGGCAAGGTCGCGGCAGAAATTGTCGAGGAACCAGTCGTAATTCGCGGTGGAGGCCGGGGAGATGGCCATGGAGTTCCACCAGCCCTTGCGGATGCCGTTGCGGCAGAACCAGCGCGGATTGGTCATCGGCTCCTCGGTGACCAGCTCGTTGATCGAATAGGTGCCCGCGACGACGGCAAGCAGGCCGGGCGCATGGCCGCCGATGCCGAGCGCCGAGGCCGTCACGTCGTGCAGCCCAGCGGCGACGGGCGTGCCCTCGACGAGGCCGGTCGCGGCCGCGGCCTCCCGCGTCACCGCGCCGACGATCTCGTCGGGCCTTGCGACCGGCGGCAGCGCCGGCCAGAGGTCGCCGAGGCCGAAGACCTCCAGCGCCACCTTGTCGAAGGCCTGGCTGCGCACATTGGTGAAGCTCGTGCTCGCCTCGGTGAGGTCGGTGCCGACGACGCCGGTCAGGCAGAAGCGCAGCCAGTCCTTGCAGGCAAGGACATGGCCGATCGCATGAAAACGCTCCGGCTCGTGCTGCCGGATATGGGCGAGGAGGGCGGAGGGCGCGGAGGCGTGGGGAGACTGGCCTGTCAGGTCCAGCGCGCGCTGCGCCACGCCGTCCTTCTCCCAGGCCTCGACGGTCGCGCCGGCGCGGCTGTCGAGCGAGAGGATGCCGGCGCCGAGCGGGCGCCTGTCGCGGTCGAGCAGGTAGAGGCCGTCGCCATGGGCGGTGGCCGCGACAGCCTTGATGTCGCCCGCCGGCCGGCCGCTCTTGCCGATCGCCTCGCGGATCGCCTCGGCGGTGGCGGTCCACAGGCCCGCCATGTCGCGCTCGACATGGCGGGGCCTGGGGAAGGACTGCGGCACGCGCCGCCGCGCGACCGCGACCGGCGTGCCGTCCTCCTCGAAGATCACCGCCTTGGTGACCGTCAGGCCGTTGTCGATGCCGAGCAGCAGCGCCTTGGTGTTCATGGATAGTCCTCCGGCCGCGCCGCTTCGTCCAACGGCTTATGTAACGTATATTCATGTTATAATATCGTCAATGCACGTTACAAACTTCCCACACCTCGAAAGCCGTGCCGGTTGCCTTGACCTTTTCTTCACGCTCCTCGCGTAAGGAGAGCGGCACGAGGAGCGGATTGGGTGTCGATGTCGAGCGTGCGTTCATTTGAAGCCGGGGATGTGGAGGCGGTCGCGAACCTGTTCCAGCGCCTGCTGCGCAAGGACGCCCGGCCCGCGAACGACGACCTCAAAACCTATCTTCGCACCCTCTTCATCGATTTTCCCGCCGGCGAGCCGGATCTGCGCTCGCGCGTGCATGTGCGCGCGGACGGCAGCGTCTCGGGCTTCCTCGGCGTGCTGCCGGTGGCGATGGAATTCGAGGGGCGGCGCCTGAAGGCCGCCAATTGCGGCACCTTCGCCTGCGACGACCGCGACGGGGATCCCTTTGCCGGCGCGCGCCTGTTGCGCGACGTGCTCTCCGGCCCGCAGGACCTCTCCTTCACCGAGACCTCGAACGATGTCTCCACGGACATGTGGCGCTCGATGCGCGCCACCGTCCTCGCCCCCTACAGCCTCGAATGGCTGCGCGTGATGAAGCCCGCCGCCTTCGTGCTGGAAGGCGCGGCACAGCGCCTCCCCCCCCTGAAGCTGCTCCGCCCCGTCGCCCGCGCCGCGGACGCGATCGTTTGCCGACGCGGGGAAAAGCAGAGCTGGTCGCATTATACCCCGCTCGCCGGCAAGGCCGACGCCCTTGTCGACACGGCGGTGGACGACGCGGAATTTGCCGATCTGTGCCGGCAGTTCGTCCGCCATTTCCCGCTGCGCCCCGCATGGGACGCGCCCCTGCTGGAAACCATGCTCGGACACGCCGCGAAAAAGGCGCTGCACGGCGAGCGCATCCAGCACGCCGTCAGGACGCGGAGCGGCAAGGCCATCGGCCTCTATCTCTACTACGGCGATCCCGGCGGGATCGGCCGCACGGTGCAGGTCGTGGCCGAGCCCGGCCAGGAAGCCGTCGTCATCGACCGCCTGATGCGCAATGCCCATGCCCGCGGCCTCGTCGCCCTTCGCGGGCGCACGCAGCCCGCCCTGCTGCAGGCGATGATCGGCAAGAAATGCGCCTTCCTGCACACGTCCTCCACCATCGTGCATTCGCGCGACCCCGCGCTGCTGGAAGCGATGACGGGCGGCAAGGTGTTCCTCAACGGGCTTGCCGGCGAAGGCTGGACGCGCCTCATCGGCGATCGGTTCGGGTGAGGCCATGTGCGGGATCGCCGGATATTTCGGGGGCAACATCGCGCCGGAGCGGGCAGCCGGTCATCTTGGCCGCATGGTCGCCGCGCTTCGCCATCGCGGGCCGGACGGAGACGGCATCCTTCTGCGCGGCGATGCGGGCCTTGCCCATACCCGCCTTTCCATCGTCGGCCTTGCCGACGGCGCCCAGCCGATGGTGACAGAGGACGCGGCGCTGGCGCTCACCTTCAACGGCGAGATCTTCAACTATGTGGAACTGCGCGACGACCTTGCGGCGCGCGGCCACCGGTTCCGCACCGCCTCGGACACCGAGGTGCTGCTTGCCGCCTTCGCGGAAAAGGGCCCCGCCTGCCTGACGGATCTCAACGGCGACTTCGCCTTCGCCCTCCACGATGCCAGGAACCGCCGGCTCGTGCTGGCCCGCGACCGCATGGGCGTGCGCCCGCTGTTCTATACGCAGCACGAGGGCGCGCTGTTTTTCGCCTCCGAGATCGGGGCGCTCATGGCCCTGCCCGGCATGGCCGCCGAGATCGACCCCGTCGCGCTCGACCAGGTCTTCACGCTCTGGTGCCCCATCCCGCCACGCACCGCCTACCGCAACATCTTCGAACTGCCGCCCGGCCACCTGATGACCGTCGAGGACGGCCGCCAGGAGGTTCGCCCCTGGTGGCAGCTCTCCTTCCCCGACCGCGGCGATATCGAGCCCGCCGGCCGGCTCGAAAGCCGGGTCGAGGAATTGCGCGCGCTGCTTGCCGATGCGACGCGCATCCGCCTGCGCGCGGATGTGCCCGTCGGCGCCTATCTTTCCGGCGGCCTCGATTCCTCGCTCATCGCCGCGCTTGCCGCACGCAGCGTGACACGGGGCCTTCGCACATATTCCCTGACCTTCCGCAGTGCGGAGCATGACGAAAGCGCCTGGCAGCGCCAGATGGCGGCGACGCTCGACGCGATGACCGACAGCGTCGAATGCAGCGCGGAGGCGATCGCGCTTCATTTACCGGAGGTGATGGGCCATATCGACCGGCCGATCCTGCGCGCCGCGCCCGTGCCGCTCCACCTCCTCGCCGCAAGAGTGCGCGAGCGCGGCATGAAGGTCGTGCTGACCGGCGAGGGCGCGGACGAGATTTTCGCCGGCTACGACCTCTTCCGCGAGGCCCGCGTCCGGCGCTTCTGCGGCCGGCAGCCGGGCTCCGTCCGGCGCCCGCGCCTCTTCCAGCGGCTCTATCCCTATCTTCCCGGCCTCAAGCAGCAGACGCCGGAATATCTCGCCCGCTTCTTCGCCTTCGGCTCGGAAGCGCTCGACGATCCGCTCTATTCGCACCGCCCGCGCTTCCGCTCCACGGCCGCGGCGAAACTGTTCTTCTCCGCCGGCCTCAAGGAAGCGCTCGGCGACTATGACGCCGCCGAGGACCTTGCGGCACAGTTGCCGGCCGATTTTTACCGCTGGCATCCGCTGCACCAGGCGCAATATCTCGAAACGGCCTTCCTGCTGCCGGGCTACATCCTGTCCAGCCAGGGCGACCGGGTGATGATGGCCAATGCCGTCGAGGGCCGCTTCCCCTTCCTCGACCACCGGGTCGTCTCCTTCGCCGCTGGCCTCGCGCCGGATGCCAAGCTGCTCGGCCTGCGGGAAAAGCACATCCTCAAGGAAGCCGCCCGCGGCCTCGTGCCGGCGGCCATCGTCGACCGGCCCAAGCAGCCCTACCGCGCGCCGGACAGCGAGAGCTTCGCCGCCCCGCAAACGCCGGCCTATCTCGACGCCGTGCTGGCGCCGGAGCGGCTTGCCGAGGGCGGGCTTTTCAATGTCCAGGCCGTCGCCAAGCTGAAGGAGAAGGTCCGCAACGGACAGGTCTCTGGCTTCCGCGACAACGCCGCCTTCATCGGCATCCTGTCGACCGAACTCCTGCGCGGCGGCGCCGCCGCGCGATCCACAGAACCTGCATCCAGCACCGGGATACGCTGACCATGTCCGACGAGACCAAAGCCGCCATCCGCACCTTCATCGTGGAAAACTTCCTGTTCGGCGACGACAGCCAGCCGCTGCCCGCCGACCTGTCGCTGATCGACAACGACCTCGTCGATTCCACCGGCATCCTCGAACTGGTCGGCTTCATCGAGGAGCGCTTCGCCATCCAGGTCGCCGATGCGGACATCGTGCCGGCCAATCTCGACACGATCGAGCGCATCGCCGCCTTCATCGCCCGCAAGCAAGCGGCCTGACGGCGGGCCGGCCATGCGGATCGAGCGATACCTTCAGGACGGCGCAACCCGCGACGGCGCCCGCACGGCGATCGTCTCCGGCACGGTGCGGCTGGACTATGCGCGTTTCCTCGATCTTTCCACCCGCATGGCGGGAACCCTGCGCGCACGGGGCGTCGGGCGCGAGGATCGCGTCCTCGTCCTCCTCGACAACGGCTGGCAGGCCGCCGTCGCCGTCTTCGCCACCTGGATCGCCGGCGCCGTCCTCTGCCCCGTCAATCCGGCGACCAGGAGCGCAAGGCTCGCGCAGATCGCGCGCGACTGCACGCCCGCGCTGGTCTTTGTGGAAGGCCGGCTCGAACGGCTGGTCGACGAGACGCCGGAAATCGCCGCGACACCCCGCATCGTGGCGGGCGCCGGCTTCGAGGCGGGGCTCGAGGCCGCGCCGCTCGCAGCCGACCCGCTGCCCGACACGGACCTTGCCGCTCTGATCTACACGTCCGGCTCGACGGGCGAGCCGAAGGGCGTGATGCTCGCCCATGCGAACATGGACGCCGCGGCCCGCGCGATCACCACCTATCTCGAAAACACCGCCGCCGACACGATCCTCGTCGTGCTGCCCATGTCCTTCGGCTACGGCCTCAACCAGCTCGTCACCGCGATGCGCTGCGGCGCAACGCTCGTTATCGAGAAATCCTTCGCCTTCCCGCAGGCGATCTTCGAGAGGATCCGCGACGAGCGCGTCACCGGCTTTCCGCTGGTGCCGGCGATGGCCGCGATGATGATGCAGGCGCGCGACCTCGACACCTCGCTGCTTGCGAGCCTGTGCTACGTCACCAGCGCTGCCGCGCCCATGCCGCTCGCCCATCTCGACTGGCTGCGCGCCGCGCTGCCGCAGGCGAAACTCTATTCCATGTACGGCCAGACCGAATGCACCCGCGCCAGCTGGCTGCCACCGGGCGAAATCGACGCCCGGCGCGGTTCGGTCGGCATCGCCATACCGGGCGGCCGGGCCGAGGTCGTCGACGAAGAAGGCGCGCCGGTGCCGCCCGGCACGATGGGCGAACTGGTGATCAGCGGGCCGCATGTCATGCGCGGCTACTGGCAGAACGAGGCCGCGACGCGCCGCGCGCTGCGGCCCGACCCGCGCACCGGGACCCTGCGCCTCCATACCGGCGATCTCTTCACCGCCGATGCGGACGGCTATCTCACCTTCGTCTCGCGCATGGACGACATCATCAAGTCGCGCGGCGAGAAGGTCGCGCCCAGGGCCGTGGAGGATGTGCTCTGCCGCATGCCGGGCGTGGCGGAAGCGCTCGTCGTCGGCATTCCCCACGAAGTCCTCGGCCAGGCCGTCAAGGCGGTGATCGTCGCCTCGGACCCGGCCCTCACCGAGCGTGACGTGCTGCGTTTCTGCGCGCGCCATCTGGAGGACCACATGGTCCCGAAACATGTCGAATTCCGGGAATTCCTTCCCAGGACCGATTCCGGCAAGGCAAGCCGCCGGCTTGCCGCCGAACCCGCCAGCCCGACCGGCCAAGAGACAGGATCGCCTGCATGACCACGCCGAAGCCTCATACACCCGCCTTCGCCCCGCTCGTGCTCGACCCCGCCGCGGAGGTGGAGCGCATCACCGGCTGGATGCGCGAC
>CAMLOC010000032.1 GCA_946481465.1 uncultured Shinella sp.
AGAAGATCAACCGCCGTTCTCGCCAGTGCCAGGGTTCCGAAGGCGATGGAGCGCTCGTCCGGCTGATAATCGGAATTGTGCACCTTGTCCGATCGTCCCGGCTGCGAGGAGCCGACGAGCAGCCTGAACGAGGGGACCATTTCCGCGAAAAGCGCAAAATCCTCGCCCCCCATGCTCGGCTCGTAGTCGAAGGCCACGTCGCCGATCTGCGCGTTGATCGCGCGAAGCGTATGCTCAAGCATGCCCGCATCGTTGAAGATGGGAGGGGTGCCGCGCCTGTAGGCGAGTTCGCACCCTGCCCCGAAGCTCAATGCCGTCCCCTCGCACAGCCGGCGCAGGCCGGCCTCCGCCGCATCGCGCGCCTCCGGCTGCCGGCTGCGCACGGTTCCCTTCAGCTCGCAGCGGTCGGGGATGATGTTCCTGGCCTCGCCCGCATGGATCGAGCCGACCGTCACCACGCAGGCATCGAGCGCCCGCACGTTTCGCGACACGATGGTCTGCAACTGGCCGATCAGCTGGCCTGCGATGACGATCGGGTCGATGGCGGCATAGGGGCGGGCCGCATGGCCCCCCTTGCCGAGCACGGTGATGTCGAAGGAATCGACCGCGGCATTGGCATAGCCGTGCACGATGCCGAACCGGCCAACCGGAATTTCAGGCCGGTTGTGCAGGCTCAGCGCCATGTCGACGCCCTCCATCACCCCGTCGGCGATCATCTCTTTTGCGCCGCCGATCGCCTCCTCCGCCGGCTGGAAGACGAGGCGGACCTCGCCGGCCAGCCGATCCTCCATGCGCTTCAGCACGGCGCCGACGGCGAGCAGCGTCGCGGTGTGGAGATCGTGGCCGCAGGCATGCATGCGGTTCGGGATCTTGCTTGCATAGGGGAGCCCCGTCTCTTCCTGCATAGGCAGGGCGTCCATGTCCGCGCGGATCAGCAAGGTCGGACCCGGCCTTCCGCCGCGGATATGCCCGACAACGCCGGTGCGGCCGATGCCCGTCCGGTGTTCGATCCCGAGACCCGCCAGGGTCTCCGCCACGAGGGCGGCCGTCTGGACCTCCTCGAAGGCGATTTCGGGATATTCGTGGATGCGCCGGCGGATATCGATGAAACGCGCCTCGTTCTCCTCGACGATGGCGGCGATCAGCGCCGCCACGTCATTGGCGCCGGAATGGGAAAGGGTCTCGGTCACGGCCGACCTCCTGTCTTGCGGATTGAATGGGCGGGACGCGCCGGCGGCCCGTCAGCCGTTGAGGTGGCAGGCCGACAGGTGGTTCGGCGCCACTTCCTTGCGGAGCGGAACCTCCACCCGGCAACGCTCCATGGCGAACGGGCAGCGGGGATGGAAATGACAGCCCTTCGGCGGATCGAGGGGGCTTGGAAGCTCGCCTTCCACGGCCTTGAACCGCCGCTTGCCGGTCTCGATGCGGGGAACCTCGGCAAGGAGCGCCTTCGTATAGGGATGGTTGGGACGCCGGAAGACCTCCTCGACGGGCGCCTCCTCGACGATCCGGCCGAGATACATGATCGCGACCCGGTCGGAGATGTGCTCCACCACGCCGAGATCGTGGCTGACGAAGAGATAGGTCAGGTCCAGCCGGTCCCGCAGGTCCATGAACAGGTTGATCACCTGGGCCTGGATGGAGACGTCGAGGGCGGCGACGCTTTCGTCGCAGACGAGGAACTTCGGCTGGACGGCCAGCGCCCGCGCGATGTTGACCCGCTGGCGCTGGCCGCCGGAGAACTGGTGTGGATAGCGCGTCTTCATGGAGGGATCGAACCCGGCCAGCGTCAGGTAGTTGTCCACATAGGCGGCGCGCTCTCCCGCGCGCGCTAGGCCATGCGTCTTCGGCGCCTCGAAGACCAGCTCCTCGATGGTCATGCGCGGATTGAGGGCGGCCATCGGGTTCTGGAAGATCATCTGGGTGGCAAGGCCCGCCTCCTTCTGTTCGGCGGCGGACATCGTCCTGCGGTCGACGCCCTTCCAGAATACGGCGCCATCGGTCGGCGCGGCGATCCCGGCGATGACGCGGCCGAGGGTCGATTTCCCGCAGCCGCTTTCGCCGACGAGGCCGACGACCTCGCCGCTGCGGATGCTGAGGCTGACGCCGTCCAGCGCATGAACGACCGGAGCGGGCTTCGCCAGCTTCAGGGCGAGCGCGATCTTCGCGGCAAGGTCCGGCCGGGCGCCGAAGCGCTGCGTTATCGTCCTGGCCTCGATCAGGGGGGGCTCGGCAACCGTCATGATGCGGGTCCTCTCGTCACGGGATGGATGCAGCGGAAGGAGCGGTCGCCCGCAGGGGTGAGGCCGGGCATGACGCGACAGTCGTCGTCGGCCCGCGCGCAGCGCGTGCGGAAACTGCAGCCCTGCGGCAGGCGGTTGAGGGCCGGCGTCATGCCGTCGATCTGGCGCAGGCGCTCCCCGCGGTGGTTCTGCGACGGCACGGAGGCGATCAGGCCGGCAGTATAGGGATGGCGGGGATCGTTGAGGACCGCGCCGACAGGCCCCGTCTCGACGAGCCGGCCGGCATACATGACGGCGATGTCGTCGGCCAGCCGCGAGACGATGGCGAGATCATGGGTGACCCAGATCACCGCGGTCCTCGCCTCCTCGGCGAGCTTCTGGAATTCCGCGATGATCTGGCTCTGGATCGTCACGTCGAGCGCCGTCGTCGGCTCGTCGGCGATGATGAGGTCGGGCTTGTGCAGGAGCGCGATGGCGATGGCCACGCGCTGGCGCATGCCGCCGGAAAACTGGTGGGGATAGGCCGCAAGCCGCTCCTCGGGGCTCGGTATGCCGACGAGGCCGAGCGCATCGCGGGCGCGCTGGCGGGCGGTTTCCTTCGGCACGCTCTCATGGGCCAGCACGGCCTCGATCATCTGCGTGCCGACCGACAGGACGGGGTTGAGTGTCATCGTCGGATCCTGGAACACCATCGCGATCCGCTTGCCGCGCAGGCAGCGCATCTCCTCTTCCGAGCTCCGGCTGATGTCGACGCCGTCGAAGAGGATCTCGCCCGATGCGATACGGCCGGGCCGCTCCAGCAAGCGGATGATCGAAAAGCCGGTGACCGACTTTCCCGAGCCCGATTCCCCCACCAGGCCGAGCACACGGCCGCGGTCGAGCGAAAAGGACACGTCGTTGACCGCCTTCGTGCCGGGCTGTCCCCTGCCCCCGCCGAACTCGGTAACCAGATTGCGGACCTGCAAGAGCGCCGTCATGATGCGTTCCTCGGATTGAGCACGTCGCGCAGGCGGTCACCGACGAGGTTGATGGCGACGATGGTGACGAGGAGCGCGATGCCGGGGAAGAAGCTGATCCAGTAGAGGCCCGTCAGCAGATACTGGTATCCCGTCGAGATCAGCATGCCGAGCGAGGGCTCGGTGACCGAGGCGCCGAGGCCGAGGAAGGACAGCGTCGCCTCGAGGCCGATGGCGCGCGCCACCTGCATGGTCGCGATAACGATGACGGGGGCGAGACAGTTGGGCAGCAAGTGCCGGAAGAGGATGCGCCAGCCCGGCAGGCGCAGCATGCGCGCCGCCTCGATATATTCCTTCTCGCGCTCGACGAGGGCGGTCGCGCGGACGGTGCGCGCATAGGTCGCCCATTCGGCGATGATCAGCGCGATGACGACATTGAGCACTCCCTTGCCGAGGATGGCGAGCATCATCAGCGCCATCAGGATCGTCGGGAACGACAGCTGCAGGTCGACCAGGCGCATGATCACGGTTTCCGTCCGGCGCCCCATATAGGCGGCGAACAGGCCGGCCGTCGTGCCGATGATGGCCGCGGCGAAGGCGGAGAGCACGCCGACCAAGAGCGACGTGCGAAGGCCGTAGAGGATGCCGGACAGGATGTCCCGGCCCTGGCTGTCCGTGCCGAGGTGATAGACGAGGCCGGTCATCGATTCCGACCCCGGCGGCAGGCGCCCGTCCATGATGTCGAGCTGCATCAGGTCATAGGGGTTCTGCGGCGATATCCAGGGCGCCAGGAGCGCCAGGCAACAGATGAGGAGGAGGGTGACGAAGCCGATCGCCGCCGCCGGCGAGGCGAAGAAATCGGCGAGGTGCTTGGAAAAGCGGCCGGGTTCCGGAAGCGTCTCTTGCATATCGTGTTCGGCCATGGGTCTAAGCCTTCGAATCCAGCCGGACCCGCGGGTCCAGGATGGTGTAACAGACGTCGATGATGAAGTTCAGGACGACGAAGAGCAGGACCATCATCATCAGGTAGGCGACGATGACGGGGCGATCGAGGAGGTTGATCGAATCGATGATCAGCTTGCCCATGCCCGGCCAGGCGAAGATGCTTTCGGTGACCACCGAGAAGGCGATGAGCGAGCCGAATTCGAGGCCGATGATCGTGACGACGGGGATCATCAGGTTCTTGAGCACATGCACGGCGATCACCCGCCGCTCGCGCAGGCCCTTCGCCCGGGCGAACTTGATATAGTCCTGGGGCAGGACCTCCTGCACACCGGCGCGCGTCAGCCGCAGGATGAGGGACGTCTTGAACAATGCGAGGTTGAAGGCCGGCAGGAGGAGATGCCGCAGCCCCTCCCCCGTCAAGAACGACCATTGCACGCCGAACAGGTCCAGCGTCGGGCCGCGCCCGTTGGTCGGCAGCCAGCCCAGCTCGACCGAGAAGACCATGATCAGCATCAGGCCCACCCAAAATGTAGGCAGCGAGAAGCCGAGGATCGAGCCGCTCATGATCAGCTTCGAGGAGACCCGGTTCGGATAGAGCCCGGCATAGAGGCCGAGCGGCAGGCCGAAGACGAGCGCGATTGCCAGCGCCGAGATCGCCAGTTCGAGCGTCGCCGGCAGGCGCTCCAGGATGAGGCCCATGGCCGGACGGCCATAGACGAAGCTGTTGCCGAAATCGCCGTGCAGCAGGCCTTGCAGGAACAGGAGATATTGCCGCCAGAGCGGCTGGTCGAGGCCGTAATGGGCGATCACGCGGGCGCGCTCGGCCTGGTTGGCGTCCGGGTTGATCAGGATATCGACCGGATTGCCGATGACGTTCACGCCGATGAAGACGATCACCGTCATCGCGACGACGACGAACATCGCCTGTATCAACCGCCTGATTATCGATGTGACCATTGCCTGCTCCAGTTTCTACCGCATGGTCCGGCGCCGCGGCGATTGCGCCCGGTCGCGGGGGTCTAGGCGACGGAGATCGCCATCCCGTCGCGTTGCGGATCGGCCGCGCCCCTGGACACCCCGTCCTCGATCCGGATCGCGTGGACCGCGGCGAATGCGTAGGTCTGGGGGGAGCGCGCCACCTGATAGCCTTCGGCGCGCAATTCGTCCTCCACCGAATGGCGGATGCGGTTGCAGATGTCGATGGTGTTCGAGACGCCGACGATCCGGGGCGCGACGACCGCCTCGAGCACCGGCATGCCGAAGTCGATCATGTTCATGAGGCACTGGGCGACCGCGGGCGCGATATAGCTTCCGCCCGGCGCACCGATCACGATGCTGGGTTCCTCATCCTTGAAGACGATGGTCGGGGCGGCGGAACTCGGCCGGCGCTTTCCGGGGGCGATGGAACCGGGCTTTCCCGGAACCGGATTGAAGCGGCTCATGGTGCCATTATACATGAAACCGAGGCCGTCGGTGATCGCGCCGGAGGGGCTGCCCAGCGTATGGGTCATGGCGACGGCATTGCCGTCCTTGTCGATCACCGAGATATGGGTCGTGTCGCGCTGCGACCGGTCGAGGCGCGCGACATTGGCCCTTTCGCCGGCCTTGATCGACGCCGCCAGGGCGACGGCATGGTCGCGCGACAGGAGTTTTTCATAGGGCACGTCGACATAGGCGGGGTCGCCCATATGGGCGTCCTTGTCGATCGTCATGCGCTTCATCGCCTCGAACAGGATGCGGATATGTTCGGTGCTGCCGTGCTGCATCGCGCCGACGTCGAACTGCTCCATGATATGCAGCAGTTCGAGCAGCGGGAAGCCGGAGCCCGGCGGCGGCGAGGTGGCGATGCGGTGCCCGCGATACTCGCCCCAGACGGGCTTTACCCGCGACAGTTCGTAGCGTGCGAGGTCCTGCCGGTCGATCAGGCCGCCATTGGCCTTGAAATCCCCGGCGATCTGCTCGGCGATCTCGCCATGGTAGAAGATGTCGGATCCGCCGCTGCGCGCGATCCGCTCGAGCGTCTCGGCCATGTCCGTGTTGACGAGCGTTTCCCCGACATTGCGGATGCTGCCGTCCTCGTGGAAATAGACGCGCCGGCCGGTGGCCGAATAGCGCAGCTTCTCGAACGTGTTGGCAAAGCCGTCGTTCGACTGGTCCTTGGTCCAGTACCAGTGCATGTGGCTGCGGATCATGAAGCCGTCGCGGGCATAGCGGATCGCCGGCGCGATGAGGTCGGCCCAGTCGAAGGTGCCGTAGTCGCGCAGCGCCGTCTCGTAGCCCTTGAGGGAGCCGGGCGTGCAGACCGCAAGATAGCCGATATCCGAGACATTGCCCTCCAGCACGTAGCCGAAGCCGTCCCGGCTCTCGTGCTTGATGGCGCCCAGCCACATGTCCGGCGTCGCCTTCAGGGGGGCGCGGGCGTAGAATTCCAGGATGTCGTGCACGCCCTTCTTCGGCATGTGCACATGCATGGAGCCGAACCCGCCGATGCCCGCCATCTGCGGATCGACGACGCCCTGGACGAAGGCGCAGGCGAGCGCGGCATCGATGGCGTTGCCGCCGCGCTCCAGGACATGCGCGCCCGCTTCCACCGCCTCGGGCTGCGGCGCGACAATCGTTGCATTTCTCATCTTGCGCGACGGTCCTTCAATACCTTTGCGAGGAAGGCCTTGACGTGGCCCAGTACCTTGATCCGGTCGTGGGAGACGCCCGGCACGCGCTCGAAGCTCACGTCGACGCCCGCATCGCGGAACGATTTCGCAAGCGCCGCCAGCCGCTCGGGGCGTGTCGCGCCGGCATCGTTGGCGCCTTCCATGTAATACCGGCCGCCCGGCTTGTGGGTGATCTCCCAGGTCTCGAGATCGGCATCGCCGACGACCATCTGCACCGGCACCTTCGCAAGCTCCTGCGGCCGGAACGGCCGGCCGAAACGGGCCTCCAGGTCGCGGACGCCGACCCACCAGTCGCGCGTCGGGTCGAGAAGCGTGACCGAGCCCGGCGCGCCGATCGAGGCGGCCCAGAGCTTTTCGGGATGAAGGATGGCGAAGCGGTGGGTGAAATGCCCGCCGCCGGAAAAACCGAACATCGCGAAGGTCGACCAGTCCTGGCCGTATTTGGCGGCCATTTCCTCGACCATGGCGAGGACGACCCGGTCATAGCGGATATCGCCTTCCTCGATGAACTTGTAGCCCGAGCGCGCGCCGTCGCCGAAGACGCCGACGGGGAAGATCGGGCACAAGATGGCGCAATCGTTGTAGAGGCCGAATTCGGCAAAACCGTCGCGGAAGTCGATGGCCGAGGTGCGGCCCGTACCGTGCACGGCGACCAGAAGGTCGAGCTTGCGGCCGTCGGCGGCCGTCGGTGGCACGTAGAGCAGCATGTGAAGGCGCGGGTCGACCTGCGAGGCGAAGATCGCCGTCTGGCCATAGTCATAGATCGCCTTCGCCCGGGCATTGGCATCGCCCGTTCCGAGTTCCTGCATGGTCGTCTCCTGGAAAATCAAGAATGGGGACCGCCTCGCGCGGCCCCCGGGCCCGCCGTCAGTTGGCGGGCTTCACTTCATAGGCGAGCGTGTACTTGTCGCCACGCGGCGTGTAGGCGACCGTCTTGCGGGCGCCGAGCACGACATTCTCGTAGTGCATGGGCAGGATCCAGAGATTGTCGAAGGTCTGCTTCGACAGCTCCTGCAGCAGCGGAGCGCGCTCCGCCTCGTCGAGGGTCGAGCTCGCCTTGGCGAGCACCTCGTCGATCTTCGGGTCGGACACGCCGCCGCCATTATAGCGGCCGGTCCCCTTTTCCTCGTCGCGCGTGGCGACCAGCGCGACCGTGGGATTGGTCGTCTCGCCGGTATTGACGCCCCAGGAGCCGAGATAGGTGCTGTATTTGCCCTCCGCATAGGCTTCCGAATACATGGCCCAGGGCATCACCTCGACCTTGGACTGGATGCCGATGCGCGTGAACATCTGACCGACGGCCTGGAGCACCTCGGCGTCCTTGACGTAGCGTCCGGAAGGACCGTGCAGCGTCAGGCCGAAGCCGTCCGGATAGCCCGCCTCGGCGAGCAGCGCCTTCGCGGCGGCCGGGTCATAGGCGACGCTTTCGACCTTGTCGCTGTGGCCGGCATAGCCTTCGGCCACGAACTGGTCGGCGACCGTGCCGTTCTTCTGCATGACGCGCTCAACGATCGCGGGACGATTGATCGACATCAGCATGGCGCGCCGCACGCGGATATCCTTGAGCGGGTTCTTGCCGAGGTCCGAGCCATCCGCCGCCGTGACGAAGGGCGAGGCATCGCGGCTGACATCCATGCCGAGATAGACGAGACGCGAGGACTGGCCATTGATGACCTGCAGGCTGTCGCTCGCCTCGACGCGCGCCATGCCGTCGGCCGGAAGGGCCTCGATGATGTCGATCTCGTTCGACAGGAGGGTGGCCAGCCGGGCGCCGTCGTCGGGCAGGAAGCGCAAGGTGACGTTTGACCAGTGCGAGGGGCCGGCGAAATACGCCTCGTTGCGCTTCAGCGTCAGGTTGCCGCCCGGCGTATAGGAGACGAAGGAATAGGCGCCAGTCCCGATCGCACACTTGCCGCTGTCGAAATCCTGAACCGGCGCGTCCTTGCAGTCGGCGCTGATGATGCGGATGCGGCTGACCGAGTTGAGGATGAGCGGATCGGGAACCTTGGTCTCGACGATGACGGTGTGCGGGTCCTTGGCGGTCACGTTCGCGATGTTGCGGGTATAGGAGGCAAAGCCCTGGCTCGGCTTGTCGCGGGCCCGCAGCAGCGAGGCGACGACATCGTCGGCGTCGAAGGCGCTTCCGTCGTGGAACGTCACGCCCTCGCGCAGCTTGAACTCCCAGTGGGTGGCGTCGACCGCCTTCCATTCGGTCGCCAGCTCCGGGTTGTTGGCCGACGTTCCCGTGAGGTTGACGAGGCTGTCCCAGATATGCCGGGACGTCGCGTTGTTGGGCGCAGAACTGTCCTCATGCGGATCGATAGTGGTGGGGGTCGTCGACATGCCGATCGTCAGGGGTGTCTCCTGCGCAGCGGCGAGTGCAGGAACAGCGATCGTGCCGAGCAGCGCGACGGCTGCCCGCGTCAATATCTTTGCGGTCATCTCTTTAATCCCAGTTGGAGTTTCCTGCCGGTCTGTTGCCGGCCTGACGAGCGGTTCCGAGCCACTCTTGATGAAAAGCGTAGGTTTGCCGGACATCCATTGTCAAACAGAAAACCGTCATGTTACGCTTAACGTAACGCGCTTCCTCACGCGAAAATCCAGCCATTCCTCTTACGGAAAACCTCTGCCATGGATGAAGTAAAGCCAGAAAGAAGCTCCATAATTCAGTCGGTTGATGTCTGCATAGACGTGCTTCTCGACGTCGCGAAGAATCCGGACTGCACGCTCGCCGACATCGCCAGGAGCATCGCGGAAACCAAGCCGAGAATCTTGCGAATGTTACGCACAATGGAACGGCGTGGCCTCGTCCGGAAGAGCCGCAACGGAACCTATCGGCTCGGCAACACCGCCATCGTGCTCGGCACGGCCGCCTCGACGCAGGTCGATCTCGTCCGCGTGGCCAATCCGATCCTGGAGGAACTCGGGCAGAAGGTGAACGAGACGACCCAGCTGAGGATCATCGACAACGGCGAATCCCTGTGCATCGCCAAGTTCGAACCGACGCGGGACCTGCGGGTGCATTCCATGATCGGAAGGCGCCGTCCGCTTCATGCGGGCTCCTACAAGGTCCTTCTGGCCTACCTGCCCCCGCAGGTCCAGGCGCAGATGATCCCCGACAAGCTCGAGAAATTCACCCCCAAGACGATCACGAACCGGGCAAGGCTGGAGGTGGAGCTGAACCGCATTCGCGAGGCCGGCCATTGCGTCAGCCGCGGCGAGGTCAGCGATCAGCTCGTGTCCGTATCGGTTCCCGTTCTGGCCTTCGACGGATCGGTCATCGCCGCCGTGAATATCGCCGCCCCCGCTTTCCGCACCCAGGGCAACGACATCCAACGATACATCACCCTGCTGAAGGACGCCGCCAGGAAGATCTCCGCGGGGTTGGGCTGGTGACGGGCGTCCGCTGGATGAGAACGGACGACGCGGTGATGAAGGCGTCAAACGCCAAAGCCACTCCACCCTGCTATAATTCTGGTAGTCGTGTGAATGGATCGACGGCTTGGACCCCCAGGGGGTCGAAGTGCCTCAGGTTTCGCGTGAGCACAACCAGATTATGTACCCGCGCGGTCGCGGCGATTGCGATATCCTCAAAACCCGGTTGATGGGCCCGAGCGTCATCCAGGATCTGACCGGCCACATGTGCGCAACGCAGATCGAAAGGCAGTATTTTCTCGGCGTAGAGATACTCGAGGCTTTCCCACCACTCTGTGAGTCTGCGTGCTTTCGTCGTCGCACTTTCCCGCTGAGCCTTAGCAATTCCCGACCTCACCTCAGCTGCCGATATGACCGACAGGAACAGTCGCGGACTGGCCCTATCGAGCCATTCGACTAGCTCATTGGAGCTGGATCTCTTGGACGGCGCCAATGCAGAAACTACGTTCGTATCAACCAGAAACATCAAAGATCAATGGCTCGGCTTGGCCTGATACTGCGCGGGGGAATATCCTTTTCGTCACCGGGAAACGCAGCCAACAGCCTTCCAAAGCTAGGAATGTGGGCAAGCTTTTCATACTCGTCAAAGGATAGGACCACAGCTTCCTTCTTGCCATGCCGGGTGATGATAGCCGGGTTGCCAAGAACAGCTTGATCGACGACCGCCGACAGCGTGGCCTTAGCCTCTTTGAGTTGAATCTCTCTCATGTCGATCCTCTTTATGACTACAGTAGTCATATATGGAAAACTACAGCTCTTCACAAGAAGCATTCTTGCGGCACGCCCGCTTTCCGCTCCAAGGCAACGTCATCCAAGGGTATATCACCTTGCTGAAGGACGCCGCCAGGAAGGCTTCCGCAGGGCTGGGGTGGTGATGGGCAAGCCGGCTTCCTTACAGCCTACAGCTTCACCGGCAGGCCTCGCGCAGGCGGAACCGCTCTGAAAAGAGCGCAGCACCGTGCCGCGTATGCCCAAGAGCACATTCCAACGGAACTCTGATAAGCGGGACCATCCGACAGAGAGGGCAGCTTTAAGAAGAGGCCACGGCCCTTGGAGTATAATTCTCTATAGAATGTGTAGATTTCCGTAAAGATAATGTTTCTTCTAGTCCGGCCTCGACATTCAGATTATATAGGCCGTCAAAATCGGAGTCGCCGAAATTCCCCACCCCTAAGGGCAGGGCATAAAAACAGACAATACTTATATTCAGGAAAGAAGCATTGGTTGTAACAATCGAAAGACTGAAAGTTGCCTATTTCCCAGTTCCGAAGGCTGCCAATACTTCTATGAAGCACCTGATCCACGGCATAAATACGGGGGGAAAATTCAAAACGAGCCGCGATGAAAACACCGGCCGCCTCCACCATATTCACCGTGAATATAAGACCCCTAAGTTTGCAGATATCACGCCGGAAAAATATAGGAAGTTTTTCAAGATCGCGATCGTTCGGGACCCCGTGGAGAGGATCGTCTCTGCCTGGCGGAACAGGGTGGTGCATCATAAAGAATTGGAAGAAATAAAGTCTGCCAGCTCCATCGGAGAGATTGGTATTCCTCAAAAACCAACACTCTCTGAGTTCGTAACTCATCTTGAAAAATATAGAAGCATCAATAAGTCTATTTCAGTTCACACCAGTCCACTAACTGATTTTCTTGGAGAATCTAAGGAATATTACGATATTATTTTCGACATTTCGGAATCGCATCAAATCGAGATTTTCTTCTCCACGCTCACCGGTGAGAAAAGAGCACTTCCCCGCAAGCAGGTGGGCGGCCCTCCGGCCGAACGAAACGAATTGCCCATGGAGCTCATCCAAAAGCTCGAGCGCACCTATGAAAACGACTATCGGGTTTTTGGTAGCGCTTTTGGGCAGCAGACGGACGTCGAGTTGATCGCCAAACTTGCAACGAAGCACAAAGCCTCGCTTGGCGGCTTCTTCCGGCACTTTGTATGGCCCCTTAGGACGGGGGGCTGATCAGAGAGTTGTCCTCCCCTAAAGACTACCGGAAACTCTTGCTTTCGCCATTGGCCGTGTCTTCGTTGGGCGTCGGAACCTTCCCATAAAGCGCGCCCGATCACTTATGAGCCGTTTTAGATTTCAGAACGGGCGCGGGCTTATTCAAGCGGACCCCGGCCCCCCCGCCGTTTTCTGGGATGAACTCTATCCCGGCCTCCTCCAAAATCGCTCGTAAATGATCGACTGTCGCAGGTTTAAGCCCTTCGCCGCGCTCAAAACGAACAAGTGTGCTGGTTGAAACTTTCGCACGCTTGGCAAATTCAACAATACCCCATCGAAGAGCAGCGCGAGCCATACGGAACTGAGTGGGCGACATCAGAATGACCACATTTTGGCGATTCTTATTGCTTCGCCGGTTTTTCAGAGTACTATGGGATTTCTGCTTCTGCAGACGGCCAGACAGGGTGTTCGAGACCCTGCCTGGCCTTACCACAACCAAGCTGACGAGAGCTTTGGATCATGGCTGATTCCGAGAATAGCAGAATTTTGCCTTTTAAAAC
>CAMLOC010000033.1 GCA_946481465.1 uncultured Shinella sp.
CCGCCAAGGATCGCGCCCTGAAGGCGGCGGCCCGGGCGGTCGCCGAGGAGGTGCTGCGCGAGCCGGCCGTGGCAACGGCGGAGGCGGAGGCCGAGGCGGCCCTCGCCGAGCCCGTGCCGCAGGCCGAGGACGCCTCCTATGAAGGATTGAGCGCGGCCGAACTGGCAGACCGGGCGATGGATCCGCTGGCAGGCGGCGAAGAAACGCAGGCCGCCGCCGTCGAACCTGAAGAAGAAAAGAAAGAGCAGCCGGAGAGGGCGGGCATCGACCCGGCCTTCGATACATTCGTTTCGGGCGGGCGGTCCAAGCTCGACGAAATCGACGCGCTCTTGAAAGGAGAAGGCAGTTGAGCACCATCGGTAGCGGGGTTTTGGGCGTCGTGCAGGGGCAGGCGCCGGCAAAAGGCAAGGCCGGCCACGGCCAGGCCGCTGGCGCGTCGGAGGATGGCGGCTTCGCCAGTGCCGTCGCCAGCCTTTCCGGGCGCGAGGGTGACGGCGGGCGCAAGGGCGCCCGGCTGTCGATTTCCGCGGCGGTCGGTGACGGCGTGCAGGAGGGCGCGAATGGCGACGAGGCGCGCGTGAAGATCGTGCGCCGCGACGCTGCGGCGCTGGCCCAGGCCGCCGGCAAGGCCGGCGCGGATGCGGCCGAAGAGGACAGCCGGCCCTTTGACGAGAAGGCGGCCGCCTTGCTGGAGGCGGCTGGCCGGCAGGGGCGCAAGGTGCAGGGCGGTGGCAAGGCCGGCGCGCAGGAGGCCGACGAAACGGCGGCAGGCGACGACGCGACGGCAACCGCCGGCATGCAGGACACCGCCCCGAGCGCCGGGTCGGATGTCGGCAACCTGCTTGAAATGCTGGCGGCGCCGAACGCCATGCCGATCGACGCCGCCGTGAAGGCCGCTGCGCAAGGCGCCGTTGCGGACGGCAAGGTGCAGGCTGGCGGCAAGGCATCCGCCAAGGGGGATGCGCATGCCGAGGCCGCGGCCAAGGCTGACGGCACCTCTGCGGCCGATGCCGCGGATGCCGGCGACGTGCCTCAGTCGGATACCGACCGGCTCTTCCGGCTGATCCGCGCAGACGGCAAGGGACGGGACCTCGACATGAACCTCTCGGACAGGGGCGAGCGGGCAAGCTTCCGCGATGCCAACCCGACCGGCGCAAAGGGTGAGACCGTCACCGTAGTCGACGCGCGTCGCTATATCGGCCTTGCGCAGACCGGCAATGCGGCGGCCGTGACGACGGCGATCTCGCAGGATCCGCAATGGGCGGCCTCGCTGAGCGCCACGGGCGGGCTCAGCCATGCTGAGGCCGCGGCCACCGGCAAGGTCGTCAACACGCTGAAGATCCAGATGCACCCGGTCGAGCTCGGCCTCGTGACGGCGACGCTGCGCCTGCATGGCGACGATCTCGTCGTCTCGCTGCAGGTGGAGACGGGCGAGGCCTATCGCCAGCTTACCGACGACCAGGACACGATCGTGCGTGCGCTGCGCGGGCAGGGCTTTGCCGTCGACCAGGTCACCGTCCAGCTCGCGCCGGCCGACAAGAGCGCCAATGCGCAGCAGCAGGGCGACAACAGCCAGAGCCAGCAGCAACAGCAGTTCTCCAATCAGCCGCAGGCCCGCGAGGGTGGCAACGGCCGCCAGGGCGGCAATGGAGAGGGCGCAGGCCATTTCGCACGCGAGGGAGCATCCCATGAAGGCAGCACGTCGGACAACGCTCCTGGCCTCGCTGGTGGTCAGCCTCAGCGCTCTGGCGGCGTCTACCTCTGACGCGCTGGCCGCCGTCGGCGCCTGCGAGCGGGAAATCCTCGCCGCCGCCGCGAAATACGACATCCCCGCCGGCATCCTCTATTCCGTCGGTCTCACAGAGACCGGCCGGAAGGGATCGTTGCAGCCCTATGCCATGAACATCGAGGGCAAGGCCTTCTTCGGCCACGACCGGCGGGATGCTCTTGCGGCATTCGAGGCGGCGCGAGCGCGCGGAGCCAAGCTGATCGACCTCGGCTGCATGCAGATCAACCACCACTTCCACGGCGACCAGTTCTCCTCGCCGGCGGAAATGTTCGACCCGCGCAAGAATGTCGAATATGCGGCGTCGTTCCTGGCGCGTCTGCATGCCCGGCACGAGACCTGGACGATGGCCGTCGCCCGCTATCATGCCGGCCCGAACAACGACCCCGCGCAGAAGCGCTATGTCTGCCGGGTGATCGCGAACTTGGTCGCGACGGGCTACGGAAGCTGGACGGCGAACGCGAAACAGTTCTGTCGATAATTCTATTAAAAGTTGAAATTCCGGCTCCAAGGCGGCTTGTGCCGCAATGTGGCAGGAATGCGCCCCGTTTTGGGATGACAAGGATGGGCGTTAACCTTTGTTAACTTTTCCACCGTAAAATTGTGGCAAATTCCGATTAAGCATACTATATGTAGATCAAATCGGCACGCAAATCTTAATCAACTGTTAATTCCACCCAGTCACTTCCTCTAGTTGCCGGTGATTCGCCCGATTCGTACCACTGCCTGAACGAAACACCACACTGATTCGGAGGCGGACGAATGATCGTAGTGGTTGATGAGCGCGAGCTCGTTAAGGACGGCTATACTTCTCTTTTTGGTCGCGAGGGCGTGCCCTCGACGGGGTTCGATCCCCGTGAATTCGGCGAGTGGGTGAACACCGCCGCCGATTCCGATATCGACGCGGTCGAGGCATTCCTGATCGGCCAGGGCCAGCTCTCCATGGAACTGCCGCGCGCGATCCGTGATCGCTCGCAGGCCCCGGTGATCGCGGTCAGCGATACGCCCTCCCTCGAAACCACCCTGGCTCTCTTCGACAGCGGCGTCGACGACGTCGTGCGCAAGCCGGTGCATCCCCGTGAGATCCTGGCCCGTGCGGCGGCCATCCGGCGGCGCCTGAAGGCACTGTCCAACTACACCGATATCGGCCCGATCCGGGTCTTCTCCGACGGCCGCGATCCCGAGATCGCCGGCGACGTCTTCCCCCTGCCGCGCCGCGAGCGCCGCATCCTGGAATATTTGGTCGCCAACCGCGGCCGCCGGCTCTCCAAGACCCAGATCTTCAACGCGATCTACGGCATCTTCGACGAAGACGTCGAGGAGAACGTGGTCGAAAGCCACATCAGCAAGCTGCGCAAGAAGCTGCGCAAGAAGCTCGGTTTCGACCCGATCGATTCCAAGCGCTTCCTCGGCTACTGCATCGACTGGCAGGGCTGAAACGACATTGCCGGCCGGCGGGGAAGGCGGACCCCGCAGCCAGCTTCACGCAAGGCCCGTCCCATAGGGTTCCAGTGACGAGACGAACGGGGAAATGACATGAGCCTCTACGGTACGATGAGAACGGGTGTTTCCGGCATGAATGCGCAGGCGAACCGCCTGAGCACGGTTGCCGACAACATCGCCAACGCGAACACGACGGGCTACAAGAAAGCCTCGACCCAGTTCTCCTCGCTGATCCTGCCCTCCACCGGCGGCGCCTACAATTCCGGCGGCGTCAACACGGATGTGCGCTATTCCATCTCCGCCCAGGGCACCTTCACCTACACGACCTCGGCGACCGACCTTGCTATCAACGGCAAGGGCTTCTTCATCGTCCAGGGTTCCGACGGCGTCGAATACATGACGCGCGCCGGCGCCTTCACGCCGATGAGCGACGGCACGCTGCAGAATTCCTCCGGCTTCACGCTGATGGGCTATCCCTATTCCTCGACCGAGGATCCGACGATCGTCATCAACGGCTTTGCCGGCCTGGAACAGATCAACCTCGCCTCCGGCGAGCTGAACGTGAAGGCCTCCGAAAGCGGCTACCTGCACACCAACCTGCCGTCGAACGAGGATGTTGGCTTTACCAAGTCGACCTCCCTTGTGGCCTATGACAGCCTTGGCAACACCCGCAAGCTCGATTTCACCTATACGAAGGTGGACACGGCGACCAACGAGTGGACCGTCGCCGTAACGTACACGGATCCGGATACCGGCGACATCTACGACATGTCGGCTGCTCCTCCGGCAACCGTCGCTTCCGCCGCGGCTGCGACGCAGACGACCCTCAATTTTGACGCTGACGGCAAGCTCGATCCCTCGAGCCCGACCGAGCTGATCATCAACGAACTGGCGATCAGCGGCGGCGTCCTGAAGGATATGAAGATCTCCATCGGCGGCGAAGGCGGCGGCAGCACGCAGCTTGCCGCGGACTTCGCGGCCAAGGGCGATATCGACGGCATCGGCCCGAGCGGCGTTGCCGGCTACGAGATCAGCGATGACGGCATCGTCTACCTCAAGTACGAGAACGGCGACCTTGCGCCGAAGTACCGTATCGCCATGGCGAACGTGCAGAGCCCGGACAATCTCAAGCCGCTGCCGGGCAATGTCTACGCGCAGAGCAGCGATTCGGGCGTTGTCGTCATGGGTTACGCCGGCAACGGCGGCTACGGCACGATCATCTCCGGCGCGCTCGAAGACTCCAACGTCGACATCGCGGAGGAGCTGACGAGCATGATCGAATCGCAGCGCAACTACACGGCCAACTCGAAGGTCTTCCAGACCGGTTCCGAGCTGATGGAAGTCCTCGTCAATCTGAAGAGATAAGCCGGCATGACGCCGCGCGTGCATTCGAGAGTTAGGTAGATCCGATGTCGCTTTCAGCAGCAATGAAGACTGCTCAGTCCAGCTTCTCCAACGTGGGCCTGCAATCGGCCGTCGCGTCGAAGAACATTGCCAATGCAAGCAACCCGAACTACGCACGCCGCGCGGCGATCCTCGCCACGGCGTCCTCCGGTGCCACCGTGGTGGATACCCAGCGCGCCCAGAACGAGGCACTGCTGAAGCAGAACCTGCTCTCGATCTCCAAGTCGAGCGGTCAGGACATACTGCTGTCGGGCCTCACGCAGATGAAGATGATGCTGGGCGGCGAGGATTACGAACTCGCCCCCTCCACCTATCTTGCGAAGCTGCGCGACGATCTCCAGACCTTCGCCGACAAGCCGAGCGAAGTCTCGCTGGCCGAGACGGTCGTCGCGGATGCCATCGACGTCGCCAATTCGCTGAACAGCACGTCGAACGCCCTGCAGAAGCTCAGGGCCGAGGCGGATGCGGATATCGAGACGGCGGTGGTGGAACTCAACCGCCTGCTCACCGAATTCACCACCTACAACGACAAGGTCCGCCAGGGCACGGCCGCCGGCACCGACGTCAACGACGCGCTCGACCAGCGCGACAAGCTGCTGACGGAAATCTCGGCCATCGTCGGCGTCACCGCCGTCAACCGCACGAACAACGACCTCGCGCTCTATACCAGCGACGGCACGGTGCTGTTCGAGACGGTGCCGCGCACCGTGAGCTTCCAGTCGACCACCACCTTCACCGCGGCGGTCGACGGCAACCAGGTTCTCATCGACGGCGTGCCGGTCCAGGCGGGCGACGGCGGCAATACCAGCGCGCAAGGCTCGCTCGCGGCCCTTCTGCAGGTCCGCGACTATGTCGCGCCGACCTTCCAGAAGCAGCTCGACGAGATCGCGCGTGGCGTGATCGAGGTGTTTTCCGAAGGGGCGGGTATCGAGGGGCTCTTCAGCAGCAACGGCCTGCCCGCCGTGACGGATCCGGGCCTCGCCGCCGTCATCAAGGTCGATTCGCGGGTCATCTCCAGCGAGGGCGGCGATCCTTCGCTGCTGCGCGACGGCATCAATTCCATCGTCAATCCCGGCTCGCCTCCGCTCGCCAGCTTTTCGGATCTGCTGAACGGTTACGCGACCGAGCTGGAAGCGCAAAGGCCATTTGACGCGGCTGCCGCGATCGAAACGAATGCGACGCTGCTGTCCTTCTCGACCAGTTCGGTCGGCTGGCTGGAACAGATCCGCAGCGCTGCGACGACGGCGGGGGACGACAAGGCCGCGCTGCTCGGTCGCACCCAGGAAGCCCTTCTCAATGTGACGGCCGTCAGCCTCGACGAGGAGCTGGCGCTGCTTCTCGATCTCGAGCAATCCTACAAGGCGTCGGCCAAACTCGTGGCAGCGGTGGACGAGATGATCACTGCCCTCCTTCAGGCGGCGGGGTAAGTTATGAAGACTTCTTTCGTTTCCAACATGTCCCTGCAAAATGCGATGCGGCTCACCGTGGCCAGCGCGCAGAAGGAGATGTTGCAGCTCCAGGAAGAAACGGTCACCGGCCGTTATGCCGATGTCGGCGCCGAGCTCGGCGCCAAGACCGCGCGCACGCTGAACCTGCACCGCGATCTCCAGCGCATGGAATCGCTGAAGAGCACCAACGCGCTGACGACGCAGCGCCTGGCCGCCTCGCAGGAGGCGCTCGGCCAGATGTCGACGGCGGCGAACGATGCGATGGGCGTGCTGATCGCGCTGTCCGGCATCACCTCGCAGGACCAGCTCGACCTTGCCAAGGAAAACCTCGGCAACGCGCTTTCCACCTTCACCGCGGCCGCCAACACCTCGTTCAGCGGCGAATATCTCTTCGCGGGCATCAATACCGACGTGACGCCGCTGAAGGACTATTTGCAGGAATCGCCGGCCTCGGATGCGAAGACCGCCTTCGACGCCCTCTACGCGGTCCATTTCAGCGCGACGGCCGACGAGGACATCACGCCGGCGCAGATGCAGGCGTTCATAGACGACCTCGAAACCAGTTTCATGGGGGCCGACTGGAATACGGACTGGTCGGAGGCTTCCGACGAGAACATGCAGAGCCGCATCAGCGCCGCAGAAACCGTCCAGAGCTCCACCAACACCAATGTCGACGGCATGCGCTACATGGCGCTCGGCCTCGTGATCGGACAGGAACTGCTGGCGCGCGGCATCAGCGAAGATGCCCGCAAGACCGTCAGCGATGCGTCGATCGACTATATGGGCCGGGCGATTTCCGGCATCGACGGCGAACGCTCGAAACTCGGCATCTCCGAATCGCGCGTCAGCCAGGCCAATACGTCGCTCGATGCGCAGATCACCATTCTGACCACAAGCATCAACGACATGGAAGGCATCGATACCTACGAGGCGGCGACCCGCGTCACCACGCTCGAATCGCAGCTTTCGCTTGCCTACACGCTCACGTCGAGGATCCAGAACCTGAGCCTATTGAACTACCTCTGATGAACCAGAGGGTACGGACACACATGAAGGATGTCTGAATGTACCAGTTTTCATACGCCGAGATCATGGAGGAAGGCGTCGCCGTCTCGAAAGATCGGGAACGGCAGGTCCTCGACCGGTCGATTGCGCTCCTGAAAGCGGCAATGACCAGCGATGGCGGCAACCAGAGCCGGCAGGCCATCGAGGCGATCTACTTCACCCGCCGGGTGTGGCTCCGCTTCATCGAAGATCTTGGAGATCCGGAAAACCAGCTCGAAGCGGAGCTGCGGGCCAACCTCATCTCCATCGCCATCTGGATACTCAAGGAGGTCGAGAAGATCCGCAAACGCGAATCCTCGAACTTCCAGGGCATCATCGACATCACCACCATCATCAAGGATGGCATCAAATGAAAAGTACACTGCGTATATCGCTGAAATCCGGTGAGCGCATCTTCGTCAACGGCGCAGTTCTGAGGGTCGACCGCAAGGTGGCGATCGAATTCCTCAACGATGTCACGTTCCTTTTGGAAAACCACGTCCTGCAGCCCGAACAGGCGACCACGCCGCTTCGCCAGCTCTACTTCATCGCGCAGATGTCGCTGATCAACCCGGAAGGCGCCGAGCAGTCGATCGCCATGTTCCGCAAGTCGGTCATCATGCTGCTGTCCTGCTTCAAGAACGAGGAAGTGCTCGCCGAGCTCAAGCGCGTCGACGCGCTGGTCACGCAGGGCCGCGCCTTCGAAGCGCTGAAGGCGATCCGCGCGCTCTACCCGATCGAGGACCGCATCCTCAACAACCAGGAAATGGCACCGGCCACGATCGAACAGATCCGCAGGGAGATTGCACCATGGTAACGCCCGTCGCCGCCGCATCGACGACCTCCTCGTCCTACACGCCGACCGTCACCGGCGCCGAATCCGGCACGGACGAGAAGTCGGCGACCATCAACTACGAGAGCTTCCTGAAGCTGCTCGTGGCGCAGATGAAGAACCAGGATCCGACCGAGCCGATGGACGCGACCCAGCAGATGGCGCAGCTTGCGACCTTCTCCCAGGTCGAGCAGACCATCAAGACCAACAAGAACCTGGAAAGCCTGCTCCAGCGCACGTCGCTGCAGGAGGCCAACTCGGTCATCGGCCGCACCGTCACCAGCGAGGACGGCACGATTTCTGGTGTGGTCACGGAAGTCACGCTGTATAATGACGGCATCGTCGCGACACTTGATTCGGGCAAGACGCTCATCATCGGCCCCGGCGTGAAGGTCAGCGAAACCGTGGCGAGTACGCCTGAAACGAGTGATCCCGAAACGTGAATGAGGCAGACGCCCTCGATATAGCGCAAGCTGCCATCTGGACGGTGATCGTGGCCTCCGGCCCGGCCGTGCTTGCCGCCATGATCGTGGGCGTCACCATCGCTTTCGTGCAGGCGCTGACCCAGGTGCAGGAAATGACCCTCACCTTCGTGCCGAAAATCCTGGCGATCTTCGTGACGATCGCCATCTCCGCCCCCTTCATCGGCGCGCAGATCTCCATCTTCACGAACATCGTCTTCTCCCGAATAGAAAGCGGCTTCTAGGTCGCCGGAAGGCGACCCTGCCACCCTCGCGCAAGCTTCGCCCTGTAGGTCATGGGGTGAAATGGGCGACGCGTGTGACGCGCCGCTGCCTCTCATGACGAGACGGGACGCATCCAGATGGCGCAAGTACCGGCAATAAACCTTCCGAAGGTCAGCCCCAGCGGGCGCGATATCGCGTTCGCCGTCGGCATCCTGACGATCCTGTCGATCCTCTTCCTGCCGATCCCGTCCTTCATGATCGACATCGGCCTGGCGTTTTCCATCGCCTTCTCGGTGCTGATCCTGATGGTGGCGTTGTGGATCCAGCGCCCGCTCGATTTTTCCTCCTTCCCGACGGTCCTGCTCATCGCGACGATGGTGCGCCTCGCGCTCAACATCGCCACGACCCGCGTCATCCTCTCGCACGGCAACGAGGGGCACGATGCGGCGGGCGGGGTGATCGCAGGCTTTGCCAGCCTCGTCATGTCCGGCGACTTCGTCATCGGTATCATCGTCTTCATGATCCTCATCGTGGTGAACTTCATCGTCATCACCAAGGGTGCGACGCGTATCGCCGAAGTCGGCGCGCGCTTCACCCTCGATGCCATCCCCGGGAAGCAGATGTCGATCGACGCCGACCTTTCCGCCGGCCTCATCGACGAGAAGCAGGCCCAGCTTCGCCGCCGCGAGCTGGAGGAGGAGAGCTCCTTCTTCGGCTCGATGGACGGTGCCTCGAAATTCGTGCGCGGCGATGCCATCGCAGGCCTGCTCATCACCGCCATCAACGTCTTCGGCGGCATCATCATCGGCTATTTCCGCCACGGCATGGAACTCGGCGAGGCTGCCGACGTCTTCGTCAAGCTGTCCGTCGGCGACGGCCTCGTCTCGCAGATCCCGGCGCTCATCGTCTCGCTCGCCGCCGGCCTCATCGTCTCGCGCGGCGGCACGGCCGGTTCCACCGACCAGGCCGTCGTCAACCAGCTCTCCGGCTATCCGCGGGCGCTCTTCGTCGCCGCCGGCCTGATGATCCTGCTCGCCATCATGCCGGGCCTGCCCTTCCTTCCCTTCATGACGCTGGGCGGCCTCATGGCCTTCGGCGCCTGGATGATCCCGCGCCGCATCGCCGAGGAGAACCGCGTCAAGCGCGAGCAGGAGGCCCAGCAGGTCCAGCAGAACCGCGAACAGGAGAAGGATTCGGTCAAGTCGGTGCTGAAGACCGCGGAGATCGAGCTTCTGCTCGGCAAGCAGGTCTCCACCCGCCTTCTCGGCGCGCACCAGGAGCTTGCTTTCCGCGTCGGCAAGATGCGCAAGAAATTCGCCGGGCAATACGGTTTCGTCGTGCCGGAGATCAAGGTTTCGGACGATATCTCCATTCCCGACAAATCCTACCAGATCCGCATTCACGGCACGACGATCGCGTCCAACATCGTGCGCGTCGGCGAAGTGCTCGTCGTCACCGGGGGCGGGCGCAAGCCGAGCGTGCCGGGCGACGATATCCGCGAGCCCGCCTTCGGCATGCCGGCCGTCTCGATCCTCGAGACCTTCGCCGACGACCTGCGCCGCGAAGGCTTCCACCCGATCGACAACGTCTCGGTGGTGCTGACGCACCTGTCCGAAGTCATCCGCAACAACCTGCCGCAGCTCCTGTCCTACAAGGACGTCAAGGTGCTCATCGAGCGCCTCGACCCGGAATACCGCAAGCTGGCCGACGAGATCTGCTCGTCGCACATGTCCTATTCCGGCCTCCAGGCCGTGTTGAAGCTGCTGCTCGCCGAGCGCGTCTCGATCCGCAACCTGCATCTCATCCTGGAAGCGGTCGCCGAGCTTGCCCCGCATGTGCGCAAGACCGAGCAGATCGTCGAGCATGTGCGCATCCGCATGTCGCAGCAGATCTGCGGCGACCTTGCGGAGAACGGCGTGCTGCCGGTGCTGCGCCTCGGCAACAAATGGGACATGGTGTTCCACCAGGCGCTCAAGCGCGACACCAAGGGCGAGATCGTCGAATTCGACATCGATCCGCGCCAGCTCGAGGAGTTCTCCGAGCAGGCAACCCGGGTTATCCGCGAGTTTCTCGATCGCGGCACGCCCTTTGTGCTGGTCACGTCGCCCGAATCCCGCTCTTATGTGCGCATGATCATCGAGCGCCTCTTCGCCACACTGCCGGTTCTCTCGCATGTCGAGCTCGCCAAGGGCATCGAGATCAAGATCCTCGGCTCCATCTCATGATCACGGACCCGCAGGGCACGGTGCTGGCGCTGTTCGCCGCCTTCTGCCGTGTCGGCGGGTGCTTCATGCTGCTGCCGGGTTTCTCCTCCGCGCGCCTTACCATCCAGATCCGCCTGTTCCTGGCGGTGGCGGTTTCCATGGCGGTGCTGCCGATCCTGTGGGACACGATCTATCCGCGCACCTCGGGTTCGCTCGACAGCTATTTGACATTGATCGTCTTCGAGACCCTGACCGGCGCCGTCATCGGGCTCATCGCCCGCTACTATGTGCTCGGCCTGCAATTCGCCGGCACGGCGTTGACGATGATGATGGGCTTCAACGCGCCGCCGACGCCCGACGTGCTGGAAGATACGGCGGAGAACCAGCTGACGAACCTCGTCTCCTTCGCCGGCCTGATGGTGCTTTTCATGCTGGATTTCCACCATGTCGTCATGCGGGCGCTGGTGGAATCCTACAATGTCATGCCGATCGGCGCCGGCTTCAATCCGCAGAGCGCGCTGATCACGCTCACCGACACGCTGAGCCAGACCTTCATGATCATGCTGCGGCTCGCCAGCCCCTTCATCCTCTACGGCCTGGTCTTCAACGTCGCCGTCGGCCTCATCAACAAGCTGGCGCCGCAGATCCCGATCTATTTCGTCTCGCTGCCCTTCATCATCATGGGCGGGCTGCTGCTCATGTATTTCGGCATTTCCTCGCTGCTCGAGATTTTCGCGGCCGGTTTCACCCCGGTCTTCCGGGGAGAATAGCAATGGCGCAAAGCCGTTCGGAAAAATTGAAGCGTCTCGTTGGCGTGCAGCGCCATCTGGAGAAGATGGCGGAGATCGACCTTGCCAACACCACGCGCCAGCGCGAGGAGGTCGCCGAGACGATGGAGGTGGTCGCCAGCGCGATCAATTCGCTCGAACCGGTCCACCGCAGCTTCTCCCGGCATTATTCCAACCAGTACGGCAAATTGCAGCAGCAGGACCAGATGCTGGCCAACGTGCAACAGATGCACGAGATGCGCGTGGTGCGCGAGCGCACCAAGGGCGACCGCATGGAAGAGCACCGGAAGGAAGCCCGCAACGCCGAGGATCGCGAGGCGGCCGACAATTCGATCTACGACCTGATCGACCAGCACATTGCCTACAAGGCCGGCGACGAATAGGCGCGGGCGGAATAAGTCGCTGTAACGAAAGGCGATTTGCCTCGGCCTCGTCAAACTTGCGTCAAAATGGATTTGCCGCGCCTTCCCGTCATGACTTCGTCATCCGCCACCAGCCTCCCGTAAGGTTGAGCAGCGATAGTCGCATCAGGACGATGACGAGGTTTGCCGAAAGCAGCCGATGTCCGGAATGGTCATGAAGCCGGCAGACCGCCATGAAGACGGGCCCGGCATTTGCGGAACCACCCGAAAGGCTCTGAGACGTGGCAATTTCTCCCCCCAGCGATCTGGTGCTCGATGTCGTGCGCGCTGCCGACCCGGCGCAGGTTCAGGAAGCGCAGGCCAAGCTGAAATCGAACCGCGCCACCTTCGAGGCCACCAGCCTTGCCGAAGCGGGCGCCGGTTTCCAGGCTGCCGTCGGCATTCTCAACCGTGACACGGTTACCACGGGCGCGGCCGACACCGGCGTC
>CAMLOC010000034.1 GCA_946481465.1 uncultured Shinella sp.
GGTCAAAATTGGCAAGGACGGCCGCGACCATGAGATAGGCCGCGGTGGCAAGCGTGATGCCCACCAGCACGGTGTTCAGCACGAACATCGAAATATCGGCCCGCGTCTGGAAGACACCCGCCTCCCACTGGGCCCTCAGCCAAAGGGCCAGCTTGCCACGCATAAAACTCTCCACAATGAACAAGGAGACCCTACGGTACTTTCTTTCAGATTCAGCTAATGCCTTCGCTAGAAGTTTAACTGTCCCGTTTTGAAACTTCCGTTAAGGGATCGTACCGGAAATCCGGTCCGGCCGCGCCGCGCCGGAGGCCGTGAGGCTCATTTTGAACCAGACAGCCTTCAGGGTTTCTTTGTTTTCGCTTGCCTCTTCGGGAAAGCCGGTTCCCCCTTTTCCCCGACAAACTCTAAAAGAGGAAATAGCGCTGCGCCATGGGCAGCACCGTGGCGGGCTCGCAGGTCAGCAACGCGCCGTCCGCCCGCACCTCGTAGGTCTCCGGGTCCACCTCGATATGCGGCGTCAGGTCGTTCAGCACCATCGAGGCCTTGGAGATGGCGCGGGTGTTGCGCACCGGCAGGAGCTGTTTTTCGACGCCGAGCCGCGCGCGCAGGCCGAGATCGATCGCCGCCTGCGAGACGAAGGTGACGGAGGAACTGGTGCGCATCCTGCCGAAGGCGCCGAACATCGGGCGATAGTGCACCGGCTGCGGCGTGGGGATCGAGGCATTCGGATCGCCCATCGGCGCCATGGCGATCCCCCCGCCGAGCAGCACCATGTCCGGTTTCACGCCGAAGAAGGCCGGCGTCCACAGCACGAGGTCCGCCCGCTTGCCCACCTCGACGGAGCCGATCTCGTGGCTGAGGCCATGGGCGATCGCCGGATTGATCGTGTATTTCGCGATGTAGCGGCGGATGCGCAGGTTGTCGTTCTCACCCGTCTCGCGGGCAAGGCGGCCGCGCTGGCGCTTCATCTTGTCGGCCGTCTGCCAGGTGCGGATCGCGACCTCGCCGACGCGGCCCATGGCCTGGCTGTCGGACGAGATGATCGAGAAGGCGCCGATATCGTGCAGGATGTCCTCCGCCGCGATGGTCTCCTTGCGGATGCGGCTCTCGGCGAAGGCGATATCCTCCGGGATCGACGGCGACAGGTGGTGGCAGACCATCAGCATGTCGAGATGCTCGGCGATGGTGTTGGTCGTGTAGGGCCGCGTCGGGTTGGTCGAGGACGGAATGACATTGGCATGGCCGCACACCCGGATGATGTCCGGCGCATGCCCGCCGCCCGCCCCTTCGGTATGGAAGGCATGGATGGTGCGGCCCCTGATGGCGGCCATCGTGTCCTCCACGAAGCCGCTTTCGTTCAGCGTGTCTGTATGGATCATCACCTGCACGTCGTATTCGTCGGCGACGGAAAGGCAGCAGTCGATCGCCGCCGGCGTCGTGCCCCAGTCCTCGTGCAGCTTCAGCGCCGAGGCGCCGGCCTTCACCATTTCCTCGATCGCCGCCGGCAGCGAGGCATTGCCCTTGCCGGCCAGCGCCAGGTTCATCGGAAAGGCATCGAAGCTCTCGATCATGCGCTCGATGTGCCAGGCGCCGGTGCAGGTGGTGGCGAGCGTGCCGTGCGCCGGGCCGGAGCCGCCGCCGAGCATCATGGTGATACCGCTGGCCAGCGCCTCCTCGATCTGCTGCGGGCAGATATAGTGGATATGGGCATCCATGCCGCCCGCCGTGAGGATCCTCCCCTCGCCGGCGATCACCTCCGTCGAGGGGCCGACGACAATGGTGACGCCGGGCTGCGTATCGGGATTGCCCGCCTTGCCGAGGCCGGCGATACGGCCGTCCTTCAGGCCCACATCGGCCTTGAAGATGCCGGTATGGTCGATGACCAGCGCATTGGTGATGACGGTGTCGACCGCGCCCTCGCCCCGCGTCGCCTGGCTCTGGCCCATGCCGTCGCGGATGACCTTGCCGCCGCCGAACTTCACCTCCTCGCCATAGGTGGTGAAATCCTTCTCCACTTCGGCGAAGAGCTCGGTATCGGCAAGGCGCACCCTGTCGCCGACGGTCGGGCCGAACATGTCGGCATAGGCGGCGCGGGACATTCGATAGGACATGGTCAGCTTCCCCGGGAGGCAGGTATCTTGTTTGGATGCTCGGACGCCTCCCCGGCCGGAGCCCGATCGCTTCCGTGCCGTGGATGATCCAGTCGTTCGAGGCGGCCGGCGGCGACCTGGGCATCCACCCAGCGCCGTTCCGCGGCAAAGGGATGCCATTGCCAGCCCTCATGGCCGAAGCCGGCGATGGAAACGCGGTCGCCCGCCTTCGCCACGGCGTCGAGCACATGGGCAATCACGATCAACCCTGAACTCGGCACCACATAGGGCGGCGGGTCGAAGGCGGCGAGCGCGGCATCGAGCGCGTGGTGCACCGCGGCCGGGATCACGCGAAGCTCTCGGCCGGTGGCCCGCGCGAACGTCTCGAAGCCGGGCGTGTAATCGTCGCAGAAATCGTCGAGGTCGGGATGGCTCACGGCAAGGGCCGGGCGCATCGCGGCGAACATCGCCGGCGTCCGCACGCACCAGATCTCGCGCGCCTGCCGCACGGCGGCGCTTGCCTTCCAGTGCCCGCCGCCCAGCATTGCCAGGGCCGGCCGGCCGGTGTTGCAGACGGCGACGATGTCGGTTCTTTCGCCGCCGCGCCCCAGGGAGCGGCAATCGTTGAAGCGGATCACCATATCGGCGGCATCGATCGTCCCGGCCATCCCTTCGGGCACGGGGCCGTTTCCGACGATGGCGATCCTGCGCGACACCGTCCGCCTCCTCAATTGCCGGAGAAAGCGGAGACGGCCTTCAGCTCGGCCGTGCGCTTGCGCGTCAGGTCGGCAAGGCAGCCGGAGACCAGCATCGGCTCCATCGAGCCGCCGCGCGCCTCGAAGCCGGCCAGCTCGCACTGGCCGTCCCGGTAGCCGATCCAGGCGCGCTGGGCGCGCTTCAGCGCATCAACGGCGCCGACATACTGATCGCCCATTTCACTGGCCTGCTCGTCCATCTCGCGCGCCGCGGCCATGGTCACCTTGTAGGCGGCGTTCAATTCATCGTCAGCGGCCTGGTAGTCGCGGGCGGCGCAGATGTTCATCTCGACCTGCACCTGGGCATTGTCGCAATCGACCTCCGGCTCGCCGTCCTGCGCGAAGGCCAGCGGAGCGGAAAACAGGAGAAGCACGGCGACGGGCAAGAGGCGGAAGCACATCGTCATGTCAGAGCGCCCCCATCACGCGCTGGCGGAAGCCGTAGACCGCACGCCTGCCGGCAAAGGGAATGAGGCGGACCACGCGGGTCTGCCCCGGCTCGAAGCGCACCGCCGTGCCGGCGGGGATGTCGAGGCGCAGGCCCCGCGCCGCCTCCCGGTCGAAGGCGAGGCCCGGATTGGTCTCGTAGAAGTGATAGTGGCTGCCGACCTGGATCGGCCGATCGCCGGTATTGGACACTTCCAGGGTGATGACCGGCAGGCCGGCGTTAAGTTCGATCTCGCCCGTCGCGGCGATGATTTCCCCGGGGATCATGGTCTCTCCCTCACGCTGCCGCGGCCGGCCCGCAGCCTTCGGCTTTCAGGACCCGCCGGGTGGATGCCGGATATTTTGCGAGCAGCGCCGCGGGCCGGATCGGCCGGCGGACGAACGCGCCGCCGCAATTCGGGCAGGCGCCGCCCAGAACGCCCGCCACGCAATCCGCGCAGAAGGTGCATTCGAATGTGCAGATCATCGCCTCCGGGCTTTCCGGCGGCAGGTCGCGGTCGCAGCATTCGCAGTTCGGTCGAAGCTCCAGCATGGGTTCACCTGATCGGTTCGTGCACGGTCACGAGCTTCGTGCCGTCGGGAAAGGTCGCTTCGACCTGGATGTCGTGGATCATCTCGGGAATGCCCTCCATCACCTGGTCG
The DNA here is from genome assembly GCA_946481465.1 of uncultured Shinella sp. The sequence goes on from CAMLOC010000034.1 coordinate 3,935, forward strand.
CGCGTCAGCACATGGGCGCCCGCTTCCATCAGGTCGGCGACGGCGCGGCCGTCGCGCGCGCCCTCGACGACGAAATCGCTGATCAGCGCAATCGCCTCGGGGTAGTTGAGCTTCACGCCGCGCTCCAGCCGCTTGCGTGCCACGATGGCCGCCATGGCGATCAGCAGTTTGTCCTTCTCGCGGGGGGTGAGGTTCATGGGCGGTCCATCGCTTGTTTCCCGTCGTGCTATACTAGGCGAGGTCTTGCGCGCAGGACATACGCAAAACAGGCCCTGTCCGCCCGCAAAACGGCGCGGTTCAGAGAGTCCAGACTTTCGGCACGCCCGCGCCGCCGCGCAAGTGCGAAATGATCGGGACGAGCTTTTTTCTGAGCGCAAGGCCATCGGGCGCGACAAGGCGCAGGACGAGCTTGTCCTGCCAATGACTGACGCCGCCGTCTCCATCGGCCAGGAGCCGGCGCAGCGGTTCCACATGCGCCTCGCCGGTGCGGCCGCAGAAGAGTACGGTGGCGAAGGCGCGCCCGCCCGCCAGCACCGCCCTCTCGCCCGCCATCGCCGCGATCCCGCCGGCAAGCGCGGTCTCCTCCGCATGGATCAGCCGGCCGGCACGGCGGATGCGCCAGCGATCGCGGAAGAACCCGCTTTCCACGCGTTCGCCCATCGCCTTGCGGCCAAGCAGGATCGCCTCGACCGCAAGGAGCGTCGCGTCCTCTGCAAGATCGACCTCCAGCCGGCGGCTGAGCGCTGCCCGATCGAAAAGAATGGTCTCCTGCGGCAGCCAGTCGATCCGCGCCCCCGCGGCGGCGGCGATGCGGGTTTCCACCGTCGCCGTCGAGGCATGCGCCTTGTAAGCCCGTTCGCAGGCCTGCGTCGTCACCGTCAGGCGCGTTCCGGCGCGGGCCTCGAGGTCCCATGCAATGCGGTCGCCGCCGGTAAGCCCGCCGGCCGTGTTGATCAGCACTGCTTCCATCGCGCCGTCGAAGGTTTTCGGCAGGCGGATCTTGGCGCAGCCGTCCTGGTAGAGCACATCGAGCCGGGTGCCGGCGGCGGAAGCCTTCGCGGCAAGCCGGCCGTGCCCTCGCGCGCGCTGGAGGCGCCCGGGGGCATCTCCTTCATCGCCGGACGGTGGTTCCCTGGTGACGCTCATGACATTCCATCCGGATGCTTCGGGCCACGACGTCGCGCGGGCCCGGTCGGCGACAAAAAAGCCCGGCGCGAAGGCCGGGCTCGAGGTCAGGCGGCCGGGCGGCATGCGATGCGCCGCCCGTTCCGTATGACAAGACTACTCGTTCTGGACGTAGGTGTACTTGCCGTCTTCACCCTTCTTCCAGGTGTACAGGACGTAGTCCGGACGGGTGATGTCGCCCTTTTCGTCGAAGCCGAGTTCGCCGATCGCGGTCTGGAACGGACCCTTGGACTTGATGGCTTCGGCAACGGCCTGCGGATCGACGCCGCCGGCAGCCTTGGCGCCTTCAGCGATGACCTGAACGGCGGCATAGGCGTAGAGCGTGTAGGCTTCCGGCTCGAAGCCGGCAGAGCGGAACTTCTCGACGAGATCCTTGGCGGCCGGGTTCTTGCGCGGATCGGGCGCGAAGGTCATCAGCGTGCCGTCGACGGCGTCGCCGGCGATGGAGGCCAGCTCGTTCGAAACGATGCCGTCGCCCGAGATGAACTGAGCCTTCAGGCCCTGGTCGGCGGACTGGCGCTCGATGAGACCGAACTCGGTGTGCAGGCCGCCCCAGTAGACGACCGTGACGCCGGCTTCCTTCATCTTCGCGATGAGGGCCGAGAAGTCCTTGTCGCCGACATTGACGCCTTCGTAGATGGCTTCGGTCACGCCGGCTTCATTCGTCGCCTTCTTGGTTTCGTCGGCAAGGCCCTGACCATACGGCGTCTTGTCGTGCAGGATGGCGACCTTGGCGTCCTTGAAGTTGGCAGCGATGAAGGAACCGGCTACGGCGCCCTGCTGGTCGTCACGACCGCAGGTACGGAAGGTGTTCCACAGGCCGCGCTCGGTGTAGGTCGGGTTGGTGGATGCCGGCGAAATCTGCAGGACGCCGTTTTCAGCGTAGATTTCCGAAGCCGGGATGGAAACGCCCGAGTTGAAGTGACCGACAACGAACTTCACGCCGTCGGCAACGAACTTGTTGGCGACCGAGACGCCCTGCTTCGGGTCGGAGACGTCGTCGCCGAGCACGATCTTGACCTGCTCGCCGTTGATGCCGCCGGCTGCGTTGATGTCAGCAGCGGCCTGTTCGGCACCCTTCTGCAACTGCGCGCCGAAGGCTGCGTTCGGGCCGGTCAGCGGGCCGCCGACGCCGATCAGGATGTCGGCCCAGGCGCTGCCGCTGAAGGCGACCATTGCAGCCAAAGCAACGGCCGACATGAGAGACTTCTTCATATTGTTACTCCCAAATTTAAAAGCGGGCTTGTTTCAACCGGTCGCAACACCCGCATCATTGCGCCGATATCGTTGTCCCGCGCCCGAAGGCCGGCCGCGGGCTTCCCTCTGGTTATTTCGCTTTCCAGGAAAAGGGCGAGGCCTTTTCATAGAGCCAGTAGTAGATATTGGTCATCTGCCGCGTGCGGTAGTAGCGATAGCCGAGCGTAGCAAACAACAAAAGCACGACCGTGTCCACGACATAGTATTGCAGCGTGAGCATGCTGCCGTGGAACAGCGCGTGATGGATGAAACGGATCGCGCCGCCGAGCAGAAGCACGTAGACGATCAGCGTTCCGTAGTTCTGCCAGTTCTCGGCGACGCTCTTGCCGGTGCGCCAGGCCGTCCAGCCGCCCATGATGACGGTGATGAACAGGAACTGCCAGACCGACGGTTCTTCGTAGAGAATTCCCTGCATAATCTTGTCTCCTTCCCGCCCTAGTGGCGCCCGCCTTCGAGATAGGCGGCGCGCACTTCCGGATTGGCCAGAAGTTCCTTGCCCGAACCGCTCATCGTCACCTGGCCGTTGACCATCACATAGGCCCGGTCGGAGAGCTTGAGGGCGGCGAATGCGTTCTGCTCGACGAGGAACACGGTCAGCCCCTCGTTCTGGTTGAGCTTCTTGATCGCGTCGAAGATGCCCTTGACGATCAGCGGCGCAAGGCCGAGCGAGGGCTCGTCGAGGAGCAGGAGCTTCGGACGCGCCATCAGCGCGCGACCGATGGAGAGCATCTGCTGCTCGCCGCCCGAAAGCGTGCCGCCGCGCTGGCTCTGGCGTTCCTTGAGGCGCGGGAAGAGCGTGAAGATCTTTTCCACGTCCTCGTCGAAATATTTCAGGTTGTCGAGGCTCGCACCCATCTGGAGGTTTTCGAAGACCGTCATGCGCGGGAAGATGCGGCGCCCTTCCGGCGACTGTGCGATGCGGCGACGGGCGATGAGATGCGTCGGCAGGCGCGTGATGTCCTCGCCGTCGAAGGTGACGGTGCCGGTGCGTGCCTGCGGGCTGCCGCAGATCGTCATCATCAGGGTCGACTTGCCGGCGCCGTTCGCGCCGATGAGGCTGACGATCTCGCCCTTCTTGACCTCGACATTGACGCCGGCGAGCGCGCGGATATTGCCGTAATAGGTTTCCACACCCGTGACGCTGAGAAGCGTATCGCTCATTCGTGCGCTCCTCCCTGCGTGCCCTCGATCTCCTCGATTTCCTCGATCACCTCTTCGACCTCATCATCTTCGACACCGAGATAGGCCGCGATAACCTTCGGATCGTTCTTCACATGGTCCGGCGTGCCGTCGGAAATCTTCTGCCCGTATTCGAGCACGACCACATGGTCGGAGATTTCCATGACGACCGACATGTCGTGCTCGATGAGCAGGATCGACGTGCCGCTGTCCTTGCGGATGGAGCGCAGGAGTTCGTTGAGCGCCAGCGATTCGCGCGGGTTGAGGCCCGCCGCCGGCTCGTCGAGGCACAGGAATTCCGGACCCGTGCACATGGCGCGGGCGATTTCGAGACGCCGCTGCGCACCATAGGGCAGGTCGCCGGCCGGATCGTCGGCGCGCTCGATGAGATGGGCCTTTTCCAGCCAGTGCTTGGCGATCTCGATCGATTCCGCCGAAGCCTTCTTGTAGGCCGGAAAGCCGAGCAGGCCGAGGATCGTGTAGCCGGAGGCCTTCATCAGCATGTTGTGCTGGGCGACGAGCAGGTTCTCGAGAACCGTCAGGCCCGAGAAGAGCCGGATGTTCTGGAACGTGCGCGCCACCTTGGCGTCGCGGGTGATCTCGAAGTCGGTCATGCGTTCCAGCAGGAACTCCTTGCCCGCCTTCTGGCGCATGGTGATCATGCCCATGGTCGGCTTGTAGAAGCCGGTGACGCAGTTGAAGACCGTGGTCTTGCCGGCGCCGTTCGGGCCGATGAGGGCCGTGATCTCGCCGCGCTGGGCCTCGAAGGACAGGTCGTTGATGGCCATGAGGCCGCCGAAGCGCATCGACAGATGCTCGACCTTGAGAATGGGATCGCCCGTCATCGTATTTGGCGTCATCGTGTTCGTCGCTACCGTGTTCGCATCGAGGGCCATCAGCCGTGCCCTTCCTTGGTGAAGCTGCCGGAGACCGCCTTGCGCTCCCGAAGGAAGGCGGTCGGCTCGCGGCTTCCCACGAAGCCGCGCGGTTTCCAGACCATGACCACGACCATGGCGATGCCGAAGATCAGCATGCGATAGAGTTCCGGCGTGAAATCGGGGCCGAACACCTGCTTCAGGAAGGTCATCTCGCGCAGGAGTTCCGTGCCGCCGACCATCACGGCCGCAGCGACCGCGATGCCGACGAGCGAGCCCATGCCGCCGAGGACCACGATGGCGAGGATGATCGCCGATTCGAGGAAGACGAAGCTTTCCGGCGAGACGAAGCCCTGGCGCACGGCGAAGAAGGAGCCGGCGAAGCCGCCGAACATCGCGCCGATGGAGAAGGCCGTCAGCTTGGTCGTCACCGTGTTGATGCCGAGCGAACGGCAGGCGATCTCGTCCTCGCGCAGCGCTTCCCAGGCTCTGCCGATCGGCATGCGGCGCAGGCGGATCGTGACATAGGCGGTGAGCAAGGCCAGCGCCAGGATGAGATAGAACAGGAAGATCTTGTAATAGGCCGAGGACATCGGCAGGCCGAAGGCCTTGGCGAAATAGTTCGGCGCGCTGACGTCGAACGACCAGATGCCGAAGACCGAGGCCTTGGGAATGCCGGAGACGCCGAAGGTGCCGCGGGTCACTTCCGTCCAGTTGATGAGCACGAGACGGATGATCTCACCGAAGGCCAGCGTCACGATGGCGAGATAGTCGCCCTTCAGGCGCAGCACCGGGAAGCCGAGGATCATGCCCCAGAAGGCGGCAAGGATGCCGGCGAGCGGCAGCAGGACCCAGAAGGAGAAGCCGAAATGCTGGGAGAGCAGCGCATAGGAATAGGCGCCCACCGCATAGAAGGCGACATAGCCGAGGTCGAGCAGGCCGGCGAGGCCGACGACGATGTTCAGGCCCCAGGCGAGCATGACGTAGATGAGGATCTGGATGCCGAAGTTGTCGACCCACTTCAGCGAGCCCTGCACGCCGAAGATCATCACCATCAGCGGCGGATAGATCAAGAGAGCGGCAATCGCGATCTTGCTGAAATTGCGCTTGAAGAAGCTTTCTTCGCCGTCCTGCGGCCGGGTGGAAGCCGACGCCTTGCGGGCTGCGACCCAGGGGCGCAGATAGGCGACGGAGAGGAAGCGGCCGACGGCGGCGATGGCCACGAAGATCGCGAGCAAGCCCCAGCGCTGGTTCAGCACGAGCTCGTTGCGGATGTTCTGCGTGGTTTCGAGACCGACGAAGAGGACGAAGAGGCCGAGCGCGACGAGGCCGGCATAAAAGCCCTCGCGCAGAGCCTGCGCCGTCAGGTTACCGCCGGCGCGCTCATGAGTGTTCGAAATGTTGGACATGGATCAAACCTTCTCGACTTCCGGTCGCCCGAGAATACCGGACGGCTTGAAGATCAGGACGATGGCGAGGATGGAGAACGTCGCGACGTCCTTGTAGTCGATGGTGAAGTAGGCGGACCAAAGGCTCTCGATGAGGCCGATCAGCATGCCGCCGAGCACGGCGCCCGGAAGCGAGCCGATGCCGCCGAGAACCGCAGCCGTGAAGGCCTTGACGCCCGGAATGAAGCCGTCGGTGAAGACGGTCACGCCGTAATACATCAGGTACATCGTGCCGGCGACGGCCGCGAGCGACGCGCCCATGATGAAGGTCACGGAGATCGTCCGGTCGACGTCGATGCCGAGCAGGGCCGCCATCTTGCGATCCTGCTCCGTCGCGCGCTGGGCGCGGCCGAGCGAGGTCTTGTTGACGATGTACCAGAAGGTCGCCAGCAGGATGACGGTCAGCACCATGATGATGATCTGCTTCAGCGAGATCGAGATGCCGGAGACGTTGTAGACCGACGAGACCATCGGCGGGATCGGCTTGTTGCGCGGACCCTGCGTGACCTGGATGAAGTTCGACAGCGCGATCGACATGCCGATCGCGGTGATCAGCGGCGCGAGCCGGAACGAGCCGCGCAGCGGCCGGTAGGCCATCTTCTCGATCGTCCAGTTCCACAAGGACGCCGTCAGCATGGCCGCGGCGATCATGACCAGCAGCAGGAGGACGACCGGAAGGCCGACGAACACGCTGGTGAGGACGAGGAAGACGATGAGGGCTGCGAACCCGCCGAGCATGAAGATATCGCCGTGGGCGAAGTTGATCATGCCGATGATGCCGTAAACCATCGTGTAGCCGATGGCTATCAAACCATAAATAGATCCAAGCGTTAGCCCATTGACGAGCTGCTGGACGAAGTATTCCATTTGCTATCCCCCGGATGCGGTTCCCGAAGGCCACATCTCTTGTTCTTGTCGCTCTTTTTCGAGCTTGTTTGACAGTCGGGATTCCATACCGCTTTCGATACAAAAGGAAAGCCCAAAAAGCCCGGATCGACAATTTCTTTGGGAAGAACGGTTAAATGGCGCATTGGACGCCACGAAAATCAAAAAATCGGCAGAAGAAGCGGCGCTTTTGCCCAAAAAGATGCACGAATGTCGCAAGCGTCATTGTCCCGTTCCGGCACAGCGACGCGCCGGCCGGGACAAATCAGCCGCGCATGCGCGCGCCGGACGGATCGAACAGCGGCTCGACCTGCAGGCGCGCCGGCAGCATCTCGCCGAGAAGCTCGATCGACCAGCCCGTCTCGATGTCGGCAATCTCCTTCGGCACATAACCGATCGCGACCGAAAGGCCCGCGGCATGGGCATAGCCGCCCGAGGTGACCCAGCCGCGCACCGCGCCGTCGAGATAGATGGGCTCGTCGCCGATGACGTCCGCATCCTTCGCCGCCACGACGAAGGTGCGCAGCCGGAGCGCACCGCCCGTCTCCCGCTCCGCCGCCGCCGCTTGCCTGCCGACGAAATCCGCCGCCTTGCCCGTCGCCACGAAGCGCTCCAGCCCCGCCTCGACCGGCCCGTAGAGCGGACGGTACTCGCGTGACCAGCTGCCGTAGGACTTTTCGAGGCGCAGCGCGTTCAGCGCCCTGAGGCCGAACAGGCGGATGCCGAACTCGGCCCCGGCCTCGAGGATGAGATCGTAGAGATAGCGCTGGTATTGCGGCTTCATCCAGATCTCGTAGCCGAGATCGCCCGTATAGCTGACGCGCCCGACGATGGCCGGCGCCATGCCGAGGTCCATGCGGCGCACCGCCATGAAGGGAAAGGCTTCGGTCGAGACGTCGAGATGCGTCAGTTTCGCCAGCACGTCGCGCGCCTTCGGCCCGGCGATGGCAAGGCCGACGAGCGAGAGGTTCAGCGCCTCGAGCGTGACGGAGCCGTCCTTCGGCAGGTGCGCCTCGAACCAGCGCATGTGGTAGTCTTCGGCAATGCCCGAGCCGATGAGCAGCCAGTCGCCCTCGCCGAGCCTGGCGAGGGTGAAATCGCCGATGAGCTTGCCGTCGTCCTTCAGCATCGGCGCCAGCGCCATGCGGCCTTGCGCAGGCAGGCGGCAGGCGAGCAGCCGGTCGAGCCAGGCTTTCGCCCCCCTGCCCTTCACCGCGTATTTCGCAAAGCCCGAGGTCTCCATCAGCCCGACGCTCTCGCGCACCGCGCGGGCCTCCGCGCCGACGGTCTCGAAATCCGTCGAGCGGCGCCACGAGAACCGGTCCTCCACGCCTTCCGGCGCGAACCACAGTGGCTGCTCCAGGCCGTAGGACGCCCCGAAGACGGCGCCGGCCGCCTTCAGCCTGTCATAGACCGGCGTCGTCTGCAGCGGCCGGCCGGCCGGCAGTTCCTCGTTGGGATAACGGATCGAGAAGCGCCGCGAATAGTTCTCCCGAACCTTGGCATTTGTATAGGCGAGCGTCGCATAATCGCCGTAGCGCGCGACATCCATGGCGAAGACGTCGAAGCCAGGATCGCCGTTGATCATCCAGTTGGCGAGCGCAAGGCCGACGCCGCCGCCCTGGCTGAAGCCGGCCATGACGGCGCAGGCCGACCAGAAGTTC
>CAMLOC010000035.1 GCA_946481465.1 uncultured Shinella sp.
CCTCCTCGTCGCCGCGCCGGCCGGCGCCGAGGTTTCCGAATACCGGCTCGGGGTGATGGACAAGCTGCGCATCCGCGTCGCCGAATGGCAGACCGCCGAAGGGGCGGTGCGCGACTGGAGCGCCGTCAGCGGCGACTACAGCGTGGGGGCCGACGGGTCGGTCTCCGTGCCCTTCCTCGGCGCCCTGCCGGCGGACGGCCGCACCCCCGGCGAGCTTGCCGAGGAGATCGGCAGCAAGATGCAGGTTCTCTTCGGCCTGCGCGATCGCCCGTCCGCCTCGGTGGAGATCGCCGAATACCGGCCGGTCTACCTTGCCGGCGAGGTGCAGACGCCCGGCGCCTATCCCTATGCGCCGGGACTGACGGTGCTGAAAGCCGTCAGCTTCGGCGGCGGCCTTCGCCGCGCCGATGCCGGCCAGCGCTTCACGCGCGATTTCCTGCGTTCCGAGGGCGAGGCAGCCGTCTTCCTTGCCGAGCGCAACCGCCTGCTGGTCCGCCGTGCGCGCATCCAGGCGGAGATGAACGACGCCAAGGGCATCGCCATGCCGAAGGAGCTCGGCGATACCGCGGAGGCGCGCGCGCTGATGGAAAGCGAGACGGCGCTGATGGTCTCGCGGGAGAAGCGCCTGCGCCTGCAACTGATGGCGCTCGCCGATCTGAAATCCCTGCTCGACACCGAGATAAAGGCGCTCGGCAAGAAATCGCAGACCCAGACGCGGCAGCTCGAACTCGTCGCGGCCGATCTCGACAAGGTCGACACGCTCGCCGAAAAGGGCCTGGCGATCAGCTCGCGGCGGCTGGCGCTGGAACAGCGCACGGCCGACCTGCAGGCGGCCCTGCTCGACATCGACACCGCCTCGCTGAAGGCCAAGCAGGACATCAACAAGGCCACCCAGGACGAGACCACCTTGCAGAACGACTGGGACGCGCAGCTTGCCCAGGAACTGCAGAACACCGAGCAGGAACTCGACACGCTGGCCCTGAAGCTCGGCACCAGCCGCAGCCTCATGTCGGAGGCGCTGATGCAGTCGGCCGATGCGGCCGCCTTCAAGGACGGGCTCTCCTCCGCCAATATCGGCTATTCGATCCTGCGCACGGTGAAGGGCAAGGCCGAGCGGATACCCGCCACCGAGACGACGCCGGTCCTGCCGGGCGATATCGTCAAGGTGGAGCTGAGCCTGAAGACGCAGTGAGGCGGCCATGCGGATCGCCAAGGCCAGCCTGATCGACCCCGGCGCCAACGCGGCCTATGCCGCGACGGCCGTCGCGCTGTCCTTCTTCGTCTTCGCCTATTCCTTCCGCTTCGGCCAGGTGTCGATCCTCGCCTATTATGCGCTGTGGCTGCCGCTGGTCGCCGTCGACTACCGGCGGGTGCTCGGCAATTACGCGCGCTACGGCTGGATCTTCGCCTTCGCCGTCTTCGCCTGCCTCTCCGTCTTCTGGTCGCAGGCGCCCGGCGTCACGGCGCGCGCGGGCGTGCAATATCTCTCCCATGTCGTCTGCGCGCTCATCGCCATGCGCGTCGTCGACACGCGCACGCTGGTGCGCGGCGGCCTTGCCGGCACGGCGCTCGTTTTGGGCTATTCGCTGCTCTTCGGCGTCTACCATCTCGATCCGCTCGACGGCACCTACAGCTTCGTCGGCGCCTTCGCCTCCAAGAACCAGCTCGGCTTCTACGCCTCGCTCGCCGTGCTCTTCGCCTTCGCCGCGCTCTTCCTCGGGGCCGAGCGCGGGGCGTGGAAGCTCGTCGCGCTTGTCTGCGTGGCCGTCGCGCTCTATTGCCTGAAAGCTTCGCAATCGGCGACCTCGGTGCTGACGACCGCCGCCGTCGCGGGCCTCTGCCTCGGGCTGAAGGCGCTGGAATGGCTGGCGCCGACGCATCGCAAGATGCTGTTCCTGGCGCTTGCCGTCTTCGCCGTCCTCGTGCTTCTCGCCGGCGCCTATGGCGGGGGCTATGCGATGCTGCTCGGCGCCTTCGGCAAGGATGCGACGCTGACGGGGCGCACCTATCTCTGGCAGCAGGGCATCGAGACGGCCATGGCCGCGCCCGTCGTCGGCCTCGGCTACCAGGCCTTCTGGGTGCAGGGTTTCGCCGAGGCCGAGCGGCTGTGGGCCGCCTTCTTCATCGGCACCCGCTCGGGCTTCCATTTCCACAACACGTTCATCGCCGCGACGGTGGAGACCGGGCTGGTCGGCTGCCTGCTCCTGTCGATGGTGCTGCTCGCCGCGCTCGCCGGCCATCTCCGCCGGCTCCTCTCGGCGGCGCACGACCTGGAGGCGCTGGTCCTCTTCACCGTGGCGGCGCTGCTCGCGGTGCGCACCTTCGTCGAGATCGACATCCTCAATCCCTATCATGTCGGCTCGTTCCTGCTCTATTTCGCCGCCGGCAAGCTGGCCGATGCCCGCCGCGCCCGAAGGGCGCAGCCGGTTTATCGCGTCCTGTTGCCGCCGCGCGCAGAAGGCGCGGTCCGCCCATGACGGAAGAAGCCCGGCCGGCGACGCTCTACGGCATTCAATACCTGCGGGCGCTCGCCGCGCTCGCGGTCGTCCTCTTCCATGCCGGCGAACGCAGCGGCCATCCGCTGGCGATCGGCGCGGCGGGGGTGGACATCTTCTTCGTCATCAGCGGCTTCATCATGTGGGTGATCGTCGCGCGGCGTCCGGTCTCGCCCGGCCGCTTCCTTGCCGAGCGCCTGCGCCGCATCGTGCCCGTCTACTGGCTGGCGACCGGCGCCATGGCGGCCGGCGCGCTGCTCGGCCTCTTCCCCAATCTCGTGCTGACGGCGCCGCATCTCCTCGCCTCGCTGTTCTTCCTGCCCTTTCCCTCGCCGAGCAGCGGCGAGGTCTGGCCGCTGCTCGTCCAGGGCTGGACGCTCAACTACGAACTCTTCTTCTACGCCGTCTTCGCCGCCTGCCTGCTGCTGCCGGCGCGCCTGCGGCTTGCCGCCGTCGCCGCCGTCTTCCTCGCGCTCGTCGCGCTCGGCTTCATCGTGACGAGCGAGAACCCGCTCTTCCTCACCTATACCCGGCCGATCATCCTGGAATTCGTCGCGGGCATGCTGATCGGCCGGCTGTGGCTTGCCGGGCGGGTGCGCGGCCGGGGGTTCGGCCTTGCGCTCGTCCTGCTGTCGCTTGCCGGCTTCGCCGCGATCGGCCTCCTGCGGCTGCCCTTCGACGAATGGACCTGCGGCCCGCTCGCGGCCATGCTGGTCTACGGCACGGCGGCGCTGGAGCGCGCGGGCGGCGTGCCGCATCTGCGGCTTCCCGCGCTCCTCGGCGATGCCTCCTATTCGATCTATCTCTGGCATACCTTCGCCATCTCGGTCGTGGCCAAGGCCGGGACGATGCTTTCTCTGGCGCCCGCGCCCGTCTTCATCGCCGCGGTCCTCGCCGGCGTCCTTGCCGGCCTTGCCGGCTACCGCCTCGTCGAGCGCCCGCTGCTGCGCGGGTTCTCCGGAAAGCGCCGCAGGGCGTCGGCCCGCCGGGCGGTCGCCGCCGAGGGATAGGGTCGTGTTCCATATGCGATTGCCCTGCCCTTGTCGGGAGGGGTTGGGGAGGGGGCTTTACCAGACGTCAGGCCGTTTTTGTGCCCTTTTCCCCTTCCATGCTGCATCGCAGCGGACACGTTCCGCGCCATGGTTCAACGCGTGACGGGGGATGCTCATGACCCGGGAAGAAACGGTCTGCGTCATCATTGCCGCAAGGAATGCCGAGGAAACGATCGGGCGGGCCGTCGGCTCGGCCCTTGCGCAGCCGGAGGTGGCCGAGGTGGTGGTGGTGGACGACGGATCGGACGACCGCACCATGGCGGCGGCCGCCGCCGCGAACGATGCCAGCGGCCGGCTGGAGATCCTCGGCTTCACCGAGAATCGCGGGCCGTCCGCCGCCCGCAACCGGGCGATCGCGGTGTCGCGCGCGCCGCTCGTCGCCATCCTCGATGCGGACGACGTGTTCTTTCCCGGCCGCTTTCGCCAGATGCTCGCCTGCCCGGACTGGGATTTCATCGCCGACAACATCGCCTTCATGGCCGAGGCCGAGCCGCTTCGCCAGCCCGCGCGGTTCGCGCCGCGCCCGCGCCGGCTCGATCTCAGGGCCTTCGTGGAGGGCAACATTTCACGCCGCGGCGCCCCGCGCGGCGAACTCGGCTTCCTCAAGCCCGTCATGCGCCGCGCCTTCCTCGACGCGCACGGGCTGCGCTACCGCGAGGAGATGTGGCTCGGCGAGGATTACGAACTCTATGTGCGGGCGCTGGCGAACGGCGCGCACTATACGGTGATCGAAAGCTGCGGCTATGGCGCGCTGGTGCGCGAGACCTCGCTCAGCGGCCGGCACCGCACGCAGGACCTGGCGGCGCTGCATGCCGCCGAGCGGTCGATCCTTGCGGCGGGCGGCCTACCGCCCGAGGCGCTCGACGTCATGCGCCGGCATTGCCGGCAGGTCGGCAACCGCCATGCGCTGCGCCATTTCCTGGACCGCAAGCGGGAGCGCGGCGCCGGGGCGGCGCTTGCCCATGCCCTCGGCAATCCCGCCGCCCTGCCGGCCATCGCCGGCGGCATCCTGCGCGACAAGGCCGAGGCCGCCTGGCGGCGTTTTCGCCCGCAGGCCCCGGCCGCGGCGGACCTGCGCTACCTGCTGCCCGCCGAACCGCTTGATTACAGATAATCGCGCCGCACGCCCTCCAGCACGTCGTAGAGCCGCGCCTTGCGCGCGGCGAGGCGGTCATCCGCGCTGAGCTGCGGTTCGGCGCGGCTCGCCTGCCAGAGCGCCAGCGTCGAGGGGGCGGCGAGCACCTGCTTGGCGGCAAGGCGAAGGCCCGCGCCGGATGGCGGGCGGTCGGCCACCGCCACGTCCCCCGCCTGGCCGGGCTCCGGCCGCATCACGCCGCGCCCTTCGTAATCGACGCCCCAGAAGCGGGCGCCCTTGACGATGGCCTCGGCACGGCTGGAGATCGGCACGCGCCGCGGCCGGTGGTCCACGCCGACCGTCGCCGCCCAGTCGCGCCACTTGAAGCTGTTGATGCCGTGCGACGTGCTGACGGCCACCCAGGGCACGCGGAAGGCATCGGCAAGGATGGCGCCGTGCATGGATTCGGCGACGATCCGCTCGGATTGCGCGATCGCCCGGATCACCGCCTTCGCCTCGCCGCGCGGGTCGATATAGGTGAGGCCCGCGGTGGCGCAGACGGTGGGCCAGAGGCCCGCCACCGCCGATTCCCAATGGGGCACGAAGCTGCAGCCGTACCGCTTCGGCAGGTCGGCGAATTCCGGCATGTCGGCCACCAGCACGGCCGGATCGACGATGCCGAGCGCCTCCGGCACGCCGACCTTTTCCGCCGTCAGCGGCCCGCGGACACTGCGGATGTCCCAGAGGCTTTCATCCCGCATGTCCGGCAGTTCGCCATAGCCGAAGCCGCTGCCGATGACGAGCTTGCGCCCCGCTTGCGGCAGCAGCGCCCTGTTCAGCACCGTGCCGACGCCGACGAGCAGCACGTCGGGATGGACCGCGCGAAAGCCCGGCAGCAGGAAATCCCAGAGCCAGAGATTGAGATCGTCGCCGAAATTGCCGTGTTGCGATTCCCAGTAATAGGGCTTCATGTCACCTCCTTGGAAAAGCGGATCGGGGAAAAGGTCAGCCGGACACCTTGCCGACGGCGAGCGCGACGGCGCTGGTGATCAGCCGCGGATCGCGCAAAGCCCAGCGGGCCAGCATGTCGAATTGCGGCAGCTTGCGCCGCCTGACGCGCCGCGCCTGGCCCCAGAGCGCCTGGCGCCGGGCCGTCTGCTTGTAGGCGCGCAGCGAGGCCACCTCCGCCGGCCGGCCGGTGAAGCGCGTCTCCAGCCGGTCGAGCGCCAGCCAGGTGTTGAACTGCTGGCGCAGGAATTGCGGGGAATCGTTGTCGACGCCGTGGAAGATGTTGACCCCTTCGCCGCGCACCGCCCCCGCTTCCGCGCCGAGCACGACGCGCCGCGCCGCCATCACGCAATCGCAGAAGAACAGCACGTCCTCGGCGGCAAGCCGCAGCGCCGCATCGAAGCGCACGCGCTCGATCAGCGGCCGGGCGATGACCATGGCGGAGAGGTGCAGGAAGCTCCAGTTCTTCAGCATGACCTGCGTCAGGCCGGGGATCTCGACGAGGAGCGGATCCTCCGCGAGCCGCACCACGGCCTCGCTTTCCACGAGATCGGCGACGCCGAAATGATAGTAGAAGGCATCGCCCCCGGTGATGGAGGCAAAGTAGCAATCGGCCCCGTAGCGGGTCATCGCCGCATGGGCGCGGGCAAGGTGCCCGGGGGCGAAGGTGTCGTCCGAATCAAGGAAGGCGACGAGCTCGGTCTGTGGCGCGACATGGTCGAGCCCGGTGTTGCGCGCCCCGCCCGGCCCGGCATTTTCCTGCCGCAGGATGCGCACGCGCGCCTGCTCTTCCGGCAAAAGCGCGATGATGTCGCCATCGGCCGGATAGGGCGATTCGTCGTCGACGACGATCACGTCGACGTCGTTGAAATCCTGGGCAAAAACAGACCTGAGCGCACGCCCGAGGATGCCCGGCTCCTTCTGGTAGAAGGGGATGATAACTGTCAGCTTCGCCATCTTTTCGTCCCTGTGGTTTCTCTAGAAAGAGTTTCGCATGGTCTCCTCCCACGGGGGCGCGGCCGTTTCCGGCGCAGGCATTTCGTCGTCGCCAAGGCTCCTTTTTCGAGCAGGTATCCGCCATGTCCCAGCAGGTGAACGCGAAGTCGGTGACGCGAAACGTCGGCTGGAGCGTCCTATCCAAGACAAGCACATTCGGGCTTAAATTTGTCACGGTGCCCATTCTCGCCCGGCTGCTTTCGCCCGAGGAGTTCGGCGCGGTGGCCGTCGCGCTCGCCCTCGTGCAGTTCCTGGCGATGATCGGCGGGGCCGGTCTCGCCTCGGCCCTCATCCTGGAACCGCGGGAGGACGAGGAGACGATCCACTCGGTCTTCTGGGCCAATCTGGCGCTCGCCTTCCTGATGGCGGCGGGGCTGTTTTTCTGGGCGGAGCCGCTGGCCGGCTGGCTCGGCGCGGCCGATGCCGCCCCCCTGCTCCGCCTGATGAGCCTGCTCGTTCCGCTGCAGCTTGCCGGAGACGTCGCCTATGCGCTCGTCGCCCGGCGCATGCAGTTCAGCAAGGATGCGCTGTGGAGCATGATGTCTGAATCGCTGGCGGCAATCGCCGCGGTCGTGCTGGCGCTTGCCGGCTTCGGCGTCGTCGCGCTGGTCGTCCAGCTTTTCGTGGCGGGCGTCGTGCGGCTGGCCGGCCTGTTCTTCGTCTCGCGCTACCTGCCGCGCCTTCGTTTCCGCCTTGGGGAAGTGACGCGGCTCGCGCGCTTCAGCCTCGGGCTGATGGGCTCGGAGATCGCCAATTTCGTCACCTTCCAGTCGCCGATGGTCGTGATCTCCCGCTTCCTCGGGCTGGCGGAGGCGGGGGCCTATTCCGCGGCGAACCGCTTTTCCAGCATTCCCAACCAGGTGGTGCTGTCGGCCGTCATGGGCGTGCTGTTTCCCGCCTTCAGCGCGATGATGCACGACCGCGAACGCCGCTCGCAGGCGCTGATGCTCTCCACGCAGGTGACGACCCTGCTCCTTGCGCCGATGATGTTCGGCCTGTGGGCGCTTGCCGAACCCGCCATGTTCCTGCTGTTCGGCCCGCAATGGGCGGCGGCCTGGCCGGTGCTCGGCCTGCTCGCGCTGTCGAAGGGCATCCTGACGCCCTGCAGCACCTTCATCCCCTATCTGAAGGGCGCCGGCCATGGCGGCGCGCTGTTCCGCTGGGCGGTCGGCCGCGCCGTCGTCACCACCGCCGCCGTCGCCTACGGCGCCCATCAGGGCACGCTGGTCGCGGCGATGACGGCGCTCTGCATCGTCAACGCGCTCGTGCTGGTCGGCTATTCCAGGCTGGTGTTCAGCGCCGACGGCACGCCCTTCCTCTCCGGCTTCTGGCGCGCGGTGCGCCCCATGCTGACGGCCGCGCTGATGGCACTCGCCGTGCGCTACGCCCTCGACCACGTCCTTGACCGGCTGCCGGCCACCTTGCAGCTTGCCCTCGGCATCGCGCTCGGCGGCGTCGTCTACGGCGGGCTGGTCCTCCTGACGGAGCGCCCGCTGCTGCGCAAGCTCCTCGACCTCGCGCGCCGGCCCAAGGCATCGCCCGTCCTGCCCTGAGGTCGCCGCATTTCGGCCCCGGCCGGCCGCAATCGCGCCGATGCCGGGCCGAATCGGCAAAGTCCCGGAAAAAACTTCACGGGGGTCCTGCACCCCATAATTGCAGGCAGATCAGTATATTCGAATAGGCTTCAAAGAATTGATGCCACGGCGCTTGGTCTTGCCGGACGGCGCCTTGAATTCCCCTTCCGCCCGCGGCGCCGAACCTGTCATTATGCTGCAATGCAACCTTCCGCGCCCGCGAATTTGTTGCGCCGCCATATTTTTTTCCGTCCCGTCACCCAGACTCCGCTTCGTAGGCTCGAGTCTGCTCTTGTTTGAACGGCCGCTTGGGGGAGCGGCACACCAGAGGGGTGACGGACACCGTGGATATCGACGCGACCGTTTCACAGCGGATCAACCTGATGCGCATCGTGCTGATCAGCGGCATCATCCTCGTGCATGTGCCCTATGATCCGGCGACCAGTCCCTATGCCGGGCAGTTCGGCGGCTTCGACTGGCTGCGCGTCTTCCTCGGCGACAGCCTGTTTCGGATCGGCGTTCCCTGCCTCAGCGCGATTTCCGGCTACCTGCTCTTCCAGCGCGGGCTTGCGGGGTTCGATTATCGCCGGACGCTGCGCGGCAAGGCCTCGACGATCCTCCTGCCGTTTCTCCTCTGGAACACGGCCTTCCTTCTCCTCGTGCTGGCGGCGCAGGCGCGCGGCATCGGCTTCGGCTACCTGCCGGACGTCCTGAACGCGACGCCGCGCGACTGGATGAACCTCGCCTTCGCCATCGAGGCCTGGCCGGTCAACATCCCGCTCTATTTCCTGCGCGACCTGCTCCTCTGCCTTCTCCTCTCGCCGCTCATCGCCATCGCCGTGCTGCGCTATCCGCGCACCGTGCTGGCGCTGATGCTCGCCTATGCGGTGCTGCCGCTGCCGAACGGCATCTTCCTGAAGAAATCCATCCTGTTCGGCTTCAGCTTCGGCGTCTGCGCCGCGCTGCACCGCTTCGACATCCGCCGCCTCGACCGCTTCGCCGTGCCGCTCGTCCTCGCCGCGCTTGCCATGGCGGTGGCGCTGTCGATTGCCCTCTTCGCCTTCGGCCCGGAATTTCCCGCCTGGCTGGACATGCTGCGCAGCCTGACGGCGATCGCCGGCATCTTCGGGGCCTGGGCGCTCTCGGCCCTTCTGGTGCGCACCGCGCCGGGCGAAGCGCTGGCGAAGCTCGGCGGCCTCAGCTTCTGGATTTTTTGCGCGCACTATCCGCTGCTCATCCTGTTCTGGATGGTCTGGAACCGCATCGGCGGCGCGGACGCCTATCCGCTCTTCTATGTCGCAAGCCCTCTCCTCGCCCTCGCCGTGCTCGTCGTGAGCCATGCCGCGGCGCGGCGCTTCACGCCGTCGCTGCACGCCATCCTCACCGGCCGCCGGCAGGGCCGCCCGCAGGCGCCCGCCGGCCGGCGCCCGCATCCGCCGATGGAGCCGAGCGGTTCCATCGCCCAACGGAGGTAACCGGAATGACCGCTTTCCTGAAAAACACACTTCGCGCCGGCGCGCTGCTTGCGGCGCTTGCCGCAGCCGCCCCCCTCGCCGCACAGGAAGGCGCCGGCGGCGCCTCCTTCGTCGAGGAGTTCGATACGCTCGACAAGGCCCTCTGGTACGTCTCCGACGGCTGGAACAACGGCGCGCACCAGAACTGCACCTGGTCGAAGGATCAGGTCGCGGTCAAGGACGGCAAGCTGCGGCTCTCCTTCGACGCCGCGAAGGCCGGCGAGCGCGACTATGCCTGCGGCGAGGTGCAGACCCGCAAGCGCTACGGCTACGGCACCTATGAGGTGCGCATGAAGGCGGCGACCGGCCCCGGCCTCAACTCGGCCTTCTTCACCTATATCGGCCCGGCCGACAAGAAGCCGCATGACGAGATCGATTTCGAGGTGCTGGGCAAGGACACCTCGCGCGTCCAGCTCAACCAGTATGTCGCCGGCAAGGGGGGTAACGAGAAGCTGGTGCCGCTTCCCGCCCCGGCCGACAGCGGCTTCAACGACTATGCCTTCGTCTGGCAGAAGGAGCGGCTGCGCTACTATGTCAACGGCGCCCTCGTGCACGAGGTGACGGACCCCGCGGCACTGCCGGTGAATGCCCAGAAGGTGTTCCTCTCGCTCTGGGGCAGCGACACGCTGACCGGCTGGATGGGCCGCTTCGCCTTTGCCGGTCCGACGACGCTGGAGGTGGAGCGCGTCGCCTTCACCGCCGAGGGCGATGCCTGCCCCTTCGCCGGCTCCGTCGCCTGCCTGCTGAACTGACCGGGAAACCGCCGATGCTCCGGGTGCTCTATCTCGTCCACGATCTCTCCGACCCTGCCGTCCGCCGCCGCGTGCTGATGCTGCGGGCGGGCGGGGCGGAGGTGACGCTGGCCGGCTTCCGGCGCGGCGAGAACCGGCTCGCGGCGGTGGAGGGCGTCGTTCCCCTCGAACTCGGCGCGACGCGGGATGCCCGCTTCGCCCAGCGCCTCGCCGCCGTGGCCCGCGCCGCCGCCACGCTTTCCCGCCGGCTGGCCGGCACGGCGCGGCCGGACGTCATCCTGGCGCGCAATCTCGAAATGCTGGCGCTGGCCGGCCGGGCGCAGGGTATCTTCGGCGGCGCCGTTCCCATCGCCTATGAATGCCTCGACATCCACCGGCTGCTGACCGGCACGGGCGCGGCGAGCCGCGGCCTGCGCGCGGCCGAAGGCCATTTCGCCCGCAAGGCCGGTCTCCTCCTCACCAGTTCGCCGGCCTTCGTGGAGCACTATTTCAAGCCGCTTTCCGGCGTCAGGGCGCCGGTCCATCTCGTGGAGAACCGCGTGCTGGAGCTGGACGGTCCCGCCGCCGCCCTGCCCCCGCGGGGGGAAAAGCCGGCGGGCGAACCCTGGCGCATCGGCTGGTTCGGCGCGATCCGCTGCCGCAGGTCGCTCGATCTCCTTGCCGCCTTCACGCGGCGCATGGAGGGCCGCTTCGAGGTGGTCCTGCGCGGCCGGCCGGCGCGCTCGGAATTCGACGATTTCGACGGCCTCGTGGCGCGCGAACCCTTCCTCCGCTTCGAAGGCCCCTATCGCAATCCGGAAGACCTTGCCGCCATCTACCGCGACGTCGACCTCGCCTGGGCGATCGATTTCTTCGAGGAGGGGCTGAACTCCGCCTGGCTGCTGCCCAACCGGCTCTACGAGAGCTGCCGCCACGGCGCGCTGCCCATCGTTCTCGGCGGAACGGAGACGGCGCGGCTTGCCGGCCGGCACGGCATCGGCATCGCGCTGCGCGATGCCCGCCTCGAAACGCTGGTGACGCGCTTTGCCGCCTTCGACGGCGACAGCGACCGGGCGCTGCGCGCCGCGCTCGCCGAACTCGGGCCGAACCCCTGGATCCACGACCGGGCCGATTGCGCCGCGCTCGTCCAGCGCCTTGCCGCGCTGCGCGCGCCGGAACCCGTGCCCGTTCCCTCCCTTCTGACAAGCAAGGTGGATTGCCATGACCATTGATCCCGTCTCATCCGTGCGGTGCCTGATCGTGATCCCGTGCCTCAACGAGGCGCGCTACCTGGAGCCGCTGGTGCGGCAACTGGAGCCGGCGCTGGCCGGGCTCACGGCCACGCTCGTCATCGCCGACGGCGGCAGCACGGACGGCACGCGCGCCATCGCCGCCGATCTTGCGGAAAGCGTGCCGAACCTCCACGTCCTCGACAATCCCAAGCGCATCCAGAGCGCCGCCGTGAACCTTGCCGTCGAGACCTTCGGCATGGACCACGACTATCTCATCCGCATCGACGCGCACGGCACCTATCCCGAAGACTATTGCCGCGTGCTCGTCGAGGAGGCGCTGTCGACCGGGGCGGATTCCGTCGTCGTCGCCATGCAGACCGTCGGCTTCGGCACCTTCCAGAAAGCAACGGCCGTCGCGCAGAACTCGGTGCTCGGCAATGGCGGGGCCAAGCACCGCGCCGGGGCCGAAAGCCATTGGGCGGACCACGGCCACCACGCCCTGATGCGCATATCCGCCTTCCGCGCCGTCGGCGGCTACG
>CAMLOC010000036.1 GCA_946481465.1 uncultured Shinella sp.
CGCCAGGCCTGGGCGCTGACGGCGCTGCGGCTCGGCGACGACAAGGCGGCGAGCATGGGGGTGAACGTGCGCCGCCTGCGCCTGCATACGATGCTCGTCGTCAGCCTGCTGGCCGCCATTCCGGTCTCCTTCGTCGGCACCATCGGTTTCGTCGGCCTCGTCGGCCCGCACATCGCCCGCATGGTGGTGGGCGAGGACCAGCGCTTCTTCCTGCCGGGCGCCGTGATCTGCGGCGCGCTGCTCCTCTCGGCGACCTCTGTCGTTTCCAAGGTGCTGATCCCCGGCGCCATCCTGCCGATCGGCGTCATCACCGCGCTCGTCGGCGTCCCCTTCTTCTTCGTGCTGATCTTCTCGAACAGGAGGCGCGCATGGTAAGCCTCGTATTGAAGGACCTCGGCGCCAGCTACGGGCGCACGACGGTCCTGTCCAAAGTCGCGATCGAGCTCCTGACCTCCGGTACCACGACGGCCGTGATCGGCCCGAACGCGGCGGGCAAGTCGACGCTGTTCAAGCGCATCGCCGGGCTCATCTCCGGCCCCGGCGTCGTCCAGCTTTCCGATGCGACGCGCGGCGACCGCGCGATCTGCTACATGCCGCAGGATACCGGCTCGAATGCCGTGCTGACGGTCTACGAATCGCTGCTGCTCGCTGCCAAGCAGGGCGGCGGCTGGCGGGTGAACGACGAGGAACTCTTCGAGATCGACGCGATCCTCGCGGCGCTGCGCATCGAGACCCTCGCTTTCCGGGGTCTCGACGCGCTCTCGGGCGGGCAGCGCCAGCTCGTCTCGCTCGGCCAGGCCCTGGTGCGCAAGCCGGAGGTCCTGCTGATGGACGAGCCGACCTCGGCGCTCGACCTGCATCGCCAGATCGACGTCCTGGAATTCGTCACCGACCTGTCCCGCCGCACCGGCATGATCGTGCTGATCGCGCTGCACGATCTCAACCACGCGCTCCGCTACTGCACCAACACGATCGTCATCGCCGATGGCGAAATGACCGCGAGCGGGGCGACGCGGGACGTGATCACGCCGGCCATGCTGCGCGATGTCTACCGCGTGGACGCCCGCATCGAATCCTGTTCGCGCGGCCGCCCCATGGTGATCGTCGACGGCGCGCTCTGAGCGCCGGCAGTATTGAAAGTTTGTCTGCCCCCATCAATCGCAATGCTGTGTAAGGTTTTCCCAATCGGACCGGAGGGTTGGCCGCTGCGGCCAGGCGCCGGTCCTGCCGCGCCCTGGGGAAAACCATGGATCTGGACAAGATCAAGACGCTGCTCGATTTCGTCGGGCGTTCGCGTGTCTCGGAACTGACGGTCAGCGAAAGAGGCACGACGGTCGTCATCCGGAATGCCGCCCGGACGGCGGATGCCGGGCATGCGCCGGCAACGGCCGAACGGCAGGTATCGCCGGCCTCCACCCCGGCCGCGCCCGTCGATGCGCCGGATAAAGGGCTCGTGCGATCGGCTCTTGCCGGCGTCCTGCATCGGGCCGCCAGCCCCGGCGCCGCGCCGTTGATCGCCGTCGGCGATAGGGTCGAGGCGGGGCAGGCGCTCTGCATCGTCGAGGCGATGAAGGTTTTCACCACCGTGAGCGCGCCGTCCGGCGGCACCGTCAAGCGCATCTTCTTCGAGGACGGGCAGGATATCGGCTTCGGCGATCCGCTGGTGGAGATCGTCTGATGGGCGCGCCCTTCACCTCCGTCCTCATCGCCAATCGCGGCGAGATCGCCGTGCGCGTCGAGCGCGCCTGCCTCGAACTGGGGCTGCGGCCGGTCCTCATCGCCTCGGAGGCGGACAGGGCGGGCCGGGCGGCACCCGACGAAGGCGGGCCGCTTTCCATCGGGCCTTCCGCACCGGGGCGCAGCTATCTCAACCAGGCGGCCATCCTGCTTGCGGCGCGCGTCACGGGCGCAGGCGCGGTTCATCCGGGCTATGGCTTCCTGTCGGAAAACGCCGAGTTCGCCGAGGCGGTGGAAGAGGCCGGCCTCACCTTCGTCGGACCGCCGGCGGCCGCCATCCGCATCATGGGCGACAAGATCGCCGCCAAGCGGGCGATGATGGCGGCGGGCGTGCCCTGCGTGCCGGGGCCGGGCGAGCCGCTGCCGGAAGACGCCGAAGCGGTACGGGCGATTGCCGGGGAGATCGGCTATCCCGTCATCGTCAAGGCGGCCGGCGGCGGGGGCGGGCGCGGCATGCGCGTCGTGCGCGAAAGCGCCGAGGTGGCCGACGCCATCGCCATCACCCGCGAGGAGGCGCGGCGCGCCTTCGGCAAGCCCGAACTCTACATGGAGAAGTTCCTGGAGCATCCGCGCCATGTCGAGTTCCAGGTGCTTTGCGACAATCACGGCAATGCCGTCTCCGTCGGCCATCGCGACTGCTCCGTCCAGCGCCGGCACCAGAAGGTGGTGGAGGAAGCGCCGGCGCCCGGCATCGCGCCGGATCTTGCCGAACGGATCGGCGCGCGCTGCGCCGAGGCCTGCCGGCAGATCGGCTATCGCGGCGTCGGCACCTTCGAATTCCTCTACGAGAACGGCGAATTCTATTTCATCGAGATGAACACCCGCCTGCAGGTCGAGCATCCCGTCACCGAAATGACGGCGGGCGTCGATCTCGTGCATGAGCAGCTCCGCGTCGCGCAAGGCGCGGTGCTGGAGGTGGAACGCTTTGCCGGCGAAGCGCGCGGCCATGCTTTCGAGTGCCGGATCAATGCGGAGGATCCCGTCACCTTCGTCGCTGCGCCGGGACGCATCACCGATGTCCGTTTCCCGGGCGGCCCGGGCATCCGCGTTGATACCCATGTGTCGGCGGGCTATCGCGTTTCGCCCCACTACGATTCGCTGATCGCCAAGCTGATCGTCCATGCGCCGACCCGCGTGGAAGCGATCCGCCGCATGCAGGTTGCGCTGTCGCAGACCCACATCGAGGGCATCGCCACCAATCTTCCGCTGCATGCGCGGATCTTCGCCGATCCCGATTTCGTGCGCGGCGGCGTCGATATCCACCATCTCGAAAAACGGCTGAGGGAGGAACCCCGTGGCCAAGCATGACCGCCCGACGGGCCTGAACAGGATCGGCGACCTTTCCGATCCCGCCCTCATCGCCACCCTGACAGGCTGGCTGCAGGCCTCCGGGGCGAGCGCGCTGGAAATCGCGACGCCGGACGGCGGCGCGCTGAAGATCGTCCTCGATGCCGGGCCGCATGTCGCGCCTGTCGAAGCCGTATCCGGAAATCGGGTGGAGGACCTGCCGCAGGGCCGTCCCGTCAAGGCGCCGATGGCCGGCCTCTTCAGGGACAGGCATCCCGGCCTGGCCGATGCCGGGCCGCTCGCGGGCGCCGGCAAGGCGCTCGAGGCCGGCGCGGTTGCCGGCTTCGTCGAGGTCGGGCCGGTCCTGCTGCCGGTCGTCGCGCCCGCGGCGGGCGTCACCGCCGAAATCCATGCCCGCGTCGGTGCCCTCATCGGCTACGGCGACGCCGTCCTGACGATGGAGCCCGCCCCATGACATTCAAGCACGCGGCGCCCGCCTCCATCGTGCCCGACACGGACGGCGCGGCGAATATCTCCTTCATCGGCGCCCGCGCCTTCCTCGTCGAGGCGCCCGGTGCCTTCGACCTGCCCAACCAGCGGCGCATCTGGGCGCTGTCCCATGCGCTCGAAACCCGCCCGGAGATCGCCGAGATCGTGCCGGGCATGACGAACCTGCTGGTGATCCTCAAGGAGACGCCGGACGCGCCGGACGCCGTCGTCCATGCGCTGCAGGAGGCGTGGCGACAGGCGCAGGGCGTCGACCTTGCCGGCCGCAGCATCGAGATCGCCGTCACCTATGGCGGCGCGCATGCCGGCGACCTGCCGGCGCTGTGCGAGCTGTCCGGCCTTTCCGACAGGGAGGTGGTGCGCATCCATCACGAAGGCACCTACCGGGTCTTCGCGCTCGGCAGCGCGCCGGGCTTCGGCTACCTCCACGGGCTCGATCCGCGCATCCACATGCCGCGCAAGACCGTGCCCTCGCTCAACATGGCGCGCGGCTGCGTGACGATCGGCGGCATGCAGACGGGCGTCGCCGTGCTGACCGGGCCGAACGGCTGGAATTCCATCGGCTTTGCCGAACTCAGCATGTTCGACCCGACGGCCGCCGTCCCGGCGGTGATGGCCCCGGGCGATACCGTGCGCTTCCGTCCCGAAAGGATCGAACTGTGATCGAGATCGTCGCAACCGGCCCGCTCAACACGGTCCAGGACCTCGGCCGCCCCGGCTATCGCAATATCGGGGTCACGGCCTGCGGCGCGATGGATCCGCTGGCGCTGACCGTCGGCAACATCCTCATCGGCAATGCGCCCGAGGCCGCCGGCATCGAGGTGCAGACCTTTCCCTTCCGCCTGCGCTTTTGCGAACGCGGCGCCTTCGCCGTCACCGGCGCGGATTGCCGGGCGACGCTCGACGGCAGGCCGCTGCCGCCCTGGTGGGCGATCGAGGCGGAAGCGGGCCAGGTGCTCGAACTCTCGCCGCCGCTGAAGGATGCGCGCGCCTATCTGAGCCTTGCCGGCGGGGTGGACGTCGCCCCGGTCATGGGGTCGCGCAGCACCTCGCTGCGCGGCGGCTTCGGCGGGCTCGGCGGGCGCGTGCTCGCGTCGGGCGACCGCATCGCGACAGGCCCCGCCGCCAGCGGCTTCCTGCCGAAGGGCGGCTTCGGCGCGGTGCCCCCCGCCGTGGCGCTGAAGGACGTCTTTCCCGTCGCCGAGGGCGGCGCGCTCGTCATCCGCGCCCTGCCGGCCGGCGAACACGATCTCTTCGGCGCAGACGCAACGCGTTTCTGGAACCAGCCGTGGAAGATTTCCGCGCGCAGCGACCGCACCGGCTATCGCCTCAGCGGCGATCCGATCCATCCGACCGAGGTGGTGGAGATGCGCTCGCACGGCGTCGTGCCCGGCGTCATCCAGGTGCCGCCAGCGGGCGAGCCCATCGTGCAGATGAGCGATGCCAACACCGCGGGCGGCTATCCCAAGATCGCCGGCGTCATCGGGGCCGATCTCTGGCGGCTGGGGCAGGCGCGTACCGGCGCGTTGCTGCGCTTCGCGCCGGCGACGCATGCCGAGGCGAAGGCCGCGGAGACGGCGCTCGCCGCCTATATCGCGGATATCGAGAAGACCGCCCGGCTGGTGAGCCGGGCGCTTGCCGCCATGGCATAGCGCAGCTCCGGCAGAAGAGCCGGGGATTGCGGAAGAACAAGGAGGATTGCATGCAGGTCGATCTCAATTCGGACATGGGCGAGGGCTTCGGCCCCTACCGGCTCTGCGACGACGAGGCGATGATGGACGTCGTCACCTCCGCCAACATCGCCTGCGGCTTCCATGCCGGCGATCCCGACACGATGGCGCGCATGGTGCGTCTCGCCAAGGCACGGGGCGTCGATGTCGGCGCCCATCCCGGCCTGCCGGACCGGCAGGGTTTCGGCCGCCGCGAACTGCCTTTCGGGCCGGACGAGCTGCGCCAGCAGATGCTCTACCAGCTCGGCGCGCTGTCGGCGATCGCGAAAGCCGAGGGCGTCACGGTCTCCCATGTCAGCTTCCATGCGGCCATGGGCAACATGGTCAACCGCGATCCGGCGCTCGCCGCCGCCATGATGCAGGCGATCCGCACGGTCGATGCCGATCTCATCGTCTTCGCCACGGCCGGCAGCATCATCGAACGCGCGGCCGTCGAGGCCGGCCTGAAGACGCTGACCCTCTTCCTCGCCGACCGCGCCTATGACGCGAAGGGCGTGCTCGTGCCGCGCGGCCAGCCCGGCGCGCTCGTCAAGGACGAGCCGTCCGTCCGCGCCCGCGTGCGGCAATTCCTGGTCGACGGCACGGTCACCGCCATCGACGGGACCGTCATCCCCATGCGCGCCCGCTCCATCCTCGTGCACAGCGATACACCCGGCTCGCTCGACCTTGCCCGCATCGTGCGCAGCGAGATCGAGACGGCGGGCGGCGTCGTCACGCCCGTCTCGAAACTCCTGCGATAATCTTCCCGCTCCATCGAAAGCAACCGCCATGCCCGCCATTGCCGACCGCCTGAAGAACGTCTCCGTCTCCGCCTCCGCCGCCATGACCCAGCGCGCCCGCGACCTCGCGGCCAAGGGCATCAAGGTCATCAGCCTTTCCTCCGGCGAGCCGGATTTCCCGACCCCGGCCAATGCCGTCGAGGCCGGCCATGCCGCCGCCCTTGCCGGCGACACGAAATATCCGCCGCTGGACGGCACGCCGGCGCTGCGCCAGGCGATCGCGCGCAAGTTCAAGCGCGACAACAATCTCGACTACGATCCTTCCGAAATCATCGTGGCCGGCGGCGGCAAGCAGATCATCTTCAACGCCGTCATGGCCACCTGCAATCCCGGCGACGAGGTGGTCATCCCCGCGCCATCCTGGATCAGCTATGCCGATATCGTGAAATTCGCCGGCGGCGTGCCGGTGCCGGTCGACTGCCCGCAGCAGAACGGCTTCAAGCTGCGCGCGGAAGACCTCGATGCGGCGATCACCCCGCGCACCAAATGGCTCTTCCTCAACTTCCCGAACAATCCGACGGGCGCCGCCTGCTCGCGCGCCGAGATGAAGGCCATCGCCGAGGTGATGCTGAAGCACCCGCATGTCTGGATCATGACCGACGACATGTACGAACACCTGATCTATGACGGCTTCGAATTCTGCACCATCGCGGAGGTGGAGCCGCGCCTGAAGGATCGCGTGCTGACGGTCAACGGCGCGTCCAAGGCCTTTGCGATGACCGGCTGGCGCCTCGGCTTCTGCGGCGGGCCGAAGGACCTCGTCAAGGCAATCAGCAATGTCAACGGCCAGAACAGCGGCGGCACCTCGACCATCACCCAGGCGGCCGTCGCCGCCGTGCTCGACGGGTCGCAGGACCTCCTGAGGGAGCGGGCGGCGATCTACAAGGCGCGACGCGATTTCGTGGTCGAAAGGCTCGGCGAGATCGAAGGCATCCGCTGCCACAAGCCGGAGGGCGCGTTCTACGTCTTCCCGAACATCGCCGGGCTCATCGGCCGGACCAGCAAGGGCGGGCGCAGGATCGAGACCGATACGGATTTCGTGCTGGGCCTGCTCGACGAGCACCATGTGACGACGGTGCAGGGCGCGGCCTACGGCATGAGCCCGTTCTTCCGCATCTCCTACGCCACCGGCATGGAGCAGCTGGACGAGGCCTGCGGGCGTATCGCCGAATTCTGCGCGGGCCTGCGCTAACCCCGTCACTTCAGGCGTGCGGTCAGCTCCATGAGGATCGACCGCACCGCCAGCGCCGGCTCGGACAGCTCGCTCTGGTCGGAGACGCAGAGCGACAGCGTCTCCTCGATCCGCGGCGTCACCACGCGCGAGACGAGGGGCTCGGAGCTTTCGGCGACGAGGCGCTCGGCGATGGCGCGCGGCATGATCGTCGCGCCGACGCCCCGGCTGACGGCCCGGCCCAGCGTGCGCACGATCTCCACCTCCGCCACCACGTTCAGCGACAGGCGACCGCGGGTGAAGGCGAGGTCGATGGCACGCCGCACGAAATTGTAGGGCGGCGGCAGGAGGAGGGGCAGATCGTTCAGCGCGCCGACCGGCAGCGGCGCATCGCCCGCCTCGATGCCGAAGTCGCTGTGGGCGACCAGGTGGAACTCCTCGGTGAAGACGGGTTCGAAGCGCACGCCCTTGATCGGTCCCGTGCCGTGGATCAGCGCCATTTCCAGCCGGCCGTTCATGATCATCTGGCTGTAGGTCTGGCCGACGCTTTCGGTGAGGTGAAGCAGGATGCCCGGATGGCGCTTGCGCGTTTCGGTGAGGAGATCGACGGAAAGCGTCGCCGCGCCGGAAAAGGGCACGAGCCCGACCGAGACGCGTCCCACCAGCGTCGCGCCGGCTGCCGTCACGTCGGCCTGCGCCTGGTCCATCTGGCGCAGGATGATCTGGGCATGGCGATAGACCGCCTTTCCCGCCTCCGTCATCGAGACGCCCTGCTGGCTGCGGATCAGGAGCTTTTGCCGGAAGTGATCCTCCAAGGCGGCAAGCTGCTGGCTGAGCGCCGGCTGGGCGATATGCAGCACGTCGGCGGCGCGCGTGATGCTGCCGGTATCGACGATGACGATGAAGGATTTGAGGCGTCTTATATCCATATGCCGAACCTGTCCTGACCGATGCCGCATGTTACAGGCGCAAGGGACTGCGGCAAGCCCATAAGGCTTCCTTATCCATCCAGATTCAAACGGTCTTATTCACGGGCGGAAAGCTCCGCTACTCTCTCTTTCAACAACAGGGGAACCACAATGTCCTTTTCCGATTACAGAACCGCGCTGGTGACCGGCGCTTCCTCCGGGATCGGTGCCGCGGTCGTCGAACGGCTCCGCCGCGAAGGCCTGGAAGTCCACGCGCTCGCCCGCAGCGCGGATGCCCTCGAGGCGCTTGCCGCGCGCACGGGCTGCATTCCCCACGCCATCGACGTCACGGATCGCGCTGCGCTTGCAAGCCTTGCCGGCGAAATCGACTTCGACATCCTCGTCAACAATGCTGGCGTCGACCGGCCGAAGAAATTCCTGGAGGCCGAAGAGGGCGATATCGACCTCCTCATCGACGTCAACCTGCGCGCCGTGCTCCACCTCTGCCGGCTCGTCGTGCCCGGCATGGCGGCGCGCGACCGCGGCCATGTGATCAACATCTCCTCGATCGCCGGCAACTACAATTTCGGCGGCAATTCCACCTACCACGCCACCAAGGCCGGCGTCGCCATGCTCTCCAACCAGCTGCGCATCGACACGTTCGGCAAGCGCGTGCGGGTGACGGAGGTCTGCCCCGGCCGCGTCGCCACCGACATCTTCAACCATGTGCACGGCGACGATCCGTCGATCCGCGAGCGCTTCATCGACGGCTTCGAACTGCCGCAGGCTTCCGATATCGCCGATGCGATTGCCTTCGCCATCGCGGCGCCCGTCGCCGTCAATATCGGCCATATGGAAATCACCCCGACGCTCCAGGTGATGGGCGGCCTCCAGACGGCCCGCCCGCAGGAGCGGAAGCCGTGAAGGGGTTCGACCTCACCGCCATCCTCGGCAATCCCGAATACATGGCCATGCTGGCGCATGGCATAAAGATGACCTTCGTCATCGCGATCGCGTCGTGGCTGCTGGCGATGAGCCTTGCCATGCTGCTGCTCGCCATCCGCTTCTCGCCGGGTCGCATCGGCAATTCGATCGTCGCGGCTTACGTTTCCTATCACCGCAACGTGCCGACGCTGGTGCAGCTCATGCTCTGGTATTTCGGCATCTACACGATCCTGCCCGTCGCCGTGTCGGACTGGCTTTCGGCCCATTCTGCGGAAATGGTCTTCGCCGTCATCGGCCTCGGCCTCTGCCAGGCCGCTTATTTCAGCGAGGACCTGCGCTCGGGCCTGCGTTCGATCAGCCCCGGCCAGATGGAGGCGGCGCGTGCGCTCGGCCATGGCTATATCTCGTCCATGCGCTACGTGCTGATCCCGCAGGGCGTGCGCAATGCGCTGCCGGCGCTGGTCAACCATTCCGTCTCGCTCTTCAAGAATTCGAGCCTTGCCATCGTCATCGGTGCGCCGGAACTGAGCCATGCCGTCAAGGAGATCGAGAACCTCTCCTTCCGCACCTTCGAGATCTACCTGATCGGCACGGTGCTCTACCTCGTC
The DNA here is from genome assembly GCA_946481465.1 of uncultured Shinella sp. Next base: position 9,673 of record CAMLOC010000036.1, read on the forward strand.
TTTTCCCTGGTGATCATGGGGGCCGGCGCCTGGCTGACCTGGCGCGCCGATCCGGTGAACGGAGCGAGACGATGATCCACGACATGATCGCCATCATCGACGAATACTGGCTGCTGCTGCTCATCGGCCAATATCCGAACGGCCCGCTCGGCGGCCTTGCCAACACGCTGATCCTCTCGGCGCTCAGCATCGTCATCGCCTTTCCCTTCGCCATCCTGCTCGCCTTCGCCCGCCTTTCGAAATACCGGGCGCTGCGCTGGCCGGTGACGGTGCTGGTCTATGTGACGCGCGGCGTGCCGCTCCTGATGCTCGTGCTGTGGAGCTATTTCCTCGTGCCGCTGCTGACGGGCGCGGACGTGCCGAGCTTCCTCACCATGCTCGCCACCCTCGTCGTCTACCAGGGCGCGTTCCTCAGCGAGATCATCCGCGCCGGCATCGTGGCGCTGGGGCAGGGGCAGATGGATGCGGCAAGGGCCCTCGGCCACGGCTGGTTCGGCGCCATGCGCTACGTCATCCTGCCGCAGGCGCTCTACAACATGATCCCGAGCATGCTGTCGACCTTCGTGGCGACCATCAAGGACACGACGCTCGGCTATGTCATCAACGTGCCGGATCTCACCTTCGCCGCCAGCCAGGTCAACAACCAGCTCCTGACGCAGCCCTTCCAGGTCTTCCTCATCCTGGCGCTGACCTACTACGTGATCTGCTGGTCGCTGACCGCGCTCACCAATGTCGTCGAACGGCGCATCACCCGCCGCCGCGCCGGCCTTGCCGCGCCCCGACGCCAGCTTTCCCTGATGACCAACGCCACGGAGCAGCCATGACCGCTTCAGTTTCCGCCCCCGCGAAGGACCAGACGATCCGGCTTGCCGACGTCCGCAAGAGCTACGGCGACTTCGACGTGCTGAAAGGCATCGACGCAACGGTTTCGCGCGGCGAGGTGGTCGTCATCTGCGGCCCCTCCGGCTCCGGCAAGTCGACGCTCATCCGCACCGTCAACCGGCTGGAGGAGATCAACAGCGGCTCGATCTTCTTCGAGGGCCAGGATATCCATGCCCCGCTCAAGGGCCGGGACCTGAACCGCCTGCGCAGCCGCATCGGCTTCGTCTTCCAGAGCTTCAACCTCTTCCCGCATCTTTCCGCGGTCGACAATGTCGCCATGTCGCCGATCCGTGTGAAGGGCGTTCCGGCGGCCGAGGCGCACAAGAAGGCGCTGGCGCTGCTCGATCGCGTCGGGCTTGCGGACAAGGCCAATTCCTATCCCGCGCAGCTTTCCGGCGGCCAGCAGCAGCGCGTCGCCATCGCCCGGGCGCTCGCCATGGAACCGCCCGTCATGCTCTTCGACGAGCCGACCAGCGCGCTCGATCCGGAAATGGTCGGCGAGGTGCTGAGCGTCATGAAGTCGCTGGCGGCCGAGGGCATGACCATGATGTGCGTCACCCACGAGATGGGCTTTGCCCGCGAGGTCGCCGACCGCATCTGGTTCATCGACGGCGGCCAGATCATCGAGACGGCGACGCCCGAGGAATTCTTCACGAGCCCGAAGCATCCCCGCGCGCAACGGTTCCTTGCGGACCTGCGCCACTAATACCAAGCAACGAAGGAGAACAGCATGAAGTGCCATCATCTCATCCTCGCCGCGACCGTCGCATCGGCCGCTCTTGCCGGCCCTGCCTCGGCCGACCAGCTCGACGACATCATCGCCAACAAGGTGCTGCGCTGTGCGACCTTCGCCGACGTGCCGCCCTTTGCCGCGCCGGACGCGCAGACCCGTGAAATGGTCGGCTTCGACGTCGATCTGTGCGGCGCGATCGCCAAGGAACTCGGCGTCAAGGCCGAGGTCAAGCCGGTCTCTGTGGAAGCCCGCGTGCCGGAGGTCAAGCTCGGCCGCGTCGACATCACCGTCGCCAACCTCGCCTATACGAAGAGCCGCGCCGAGCAGATCCAGTTCAGCGATCCCTACTATCTTGCCAAGGAAATGCTGATCGTGCCGGCCGACGATCCCGGCAAGGTGAAGGCCGATTATGTCGGCCAGCGCATCGCCTCGACCAAGGGCTCGACCTCGGAAATGTCGATCAAGCTCAACAAGTCCGAGCCGCTGACCTTCCAGGACACGGCTTCGGCCTATCTCGCCGCCCAGCAGGGCAAGGCGCGCGGCATGGTCGCCAATACGATGACGACGACCAAGCTGGTCAACGAATCCAAGACCAAGGGCCGTGAGATGCGCATGATCGAGGAGCCCATGCTGTTCCAGCCGATCGGCATCGGCATGCAGCAGGACCAGCCGGCGCTGACGGCCAAGATCAACGAGGTGCTGCGCAAGCTCGACGAGAGCGGCGAGCTCAACAAGATCTGGGACAAGTGGCTCGGCCCGAACACCGAATACAACATGAGCCGCACCGACAAGGTCGTGCCGCTCTCCGAACTGAAGTTCGACCAGATCCCGTAAGCGCCGCTTCTGCCGGCACGACTTGAACCGCCCGGGGGGGGGCGCTGTGTCCGCCGCCACGACC
>CAMLOC010000037.1 GCA_946481465.1 uncultured Shinella sp.
TGCCACCGCGGCACACAGTGCTGCTGTCGCCAGCCATGCCCGCTTGCGTCGGCTGCTCCGTCCGCCCGCCCTTGCCGTTATCGTCTTACTCATGAAACCATGCCCCTGCTCTCGCCAAATGCCAGGGATCGCCAGGCCCGCCGATCGGCAGATCCACATCCCCCTCATTGCCAAGGACGACGCGACCTCCCCGATCTTGCAGCGGAAAATTCAGGAAGAATCTTTTTTCGGGGCGACAACGCTCACCGCAGAATCGTCACAAGCGGCAGGCGCGTGACGCGTACCGGCAGCGTCGTCTCGATGGTGCGCAGGATCGCCTCGGGGTCCGACAGATCGAACACACCCGTCACCTTCAGCGCTCGCAGCCGGTCGCCGAGGATGACGATCTCACCGCCGCGGTAGCGTCGGATCTCGGCGACGACGTCGCCCAGCGGCTTGCCGTTGAAGATGAGCTTTCCGCGGCGCCAGGCGGTTTCGCTTTCCGCGTCCACGGGTCCGGCCTGCGCCGCATGGCCCTCGGCATAGCGGACCTGATGGTCGGCGCCGGCCATGACCCGCTCGCCGGCAGCGTCCTCCGTCGAGACCGCCACCGTTCCCTCGAGTACCGTCACGACCACCTCGGCGGGCCGCATGTCCACGTCGAAGACCGTGCCGATGGCCTGCGTCCAGCCGTTCGCCGCGGCGACGATGAAGGGGCGGCCGGCATCATGGGCAACGGAGAAGGTCGCCTGCCCGCAATGAAGGACCAGCCTCCGCGTGCCGGCGGTGAAATCGACGGAGAGCGCCGTCCGCGCATTGAGGCGCACGGTCGATCCGTCCGCCAGGGTTTCCGTCCGCTGCTCGCCGGTGCCGGTGGTGAAATCGGCGAAGATGGCGGGGCCGAGCAGGCCTGACCTATAGGCGGCAGCACCGAGGAACAGGGCGCCGGCAGAGCCGAGCAGCGCCCGGCGGGTCGTCGCCGCGCGGTCCTTGCCGCGCGCCTCGTCTGCGACGATGCCGAGGCCATGCCAGATCGCCTCGGCCTCCTGCACCGCAAGACCGTGTTCGACGGACTGCGCGCGCCATGCGGCATAGGCCGCGCGGTCGGCCTCGCTGGCCTTGCCGGAATGCAGCAGCACAAGCCACTCGATCGCCCGATCGCTCAGCGCGATATCCACCTGCTCCCGCTTTTCTCCGGATACCATCCGCTCTCTCCCGACCTGCATCGCCTATAACAAGGACGACGCGATCTGTCCTCGATTGCAGCGGCAGAGCCCGACGATCATGCCGCCGCGCGGAAATGGTCGCGGCAATGGCGCAGCGCCTGCGCCAGGTATTTCGCAACCATGCTTTCCGAGACGCGCAGCGCGCGGGCGATCTCGCGATGGGAAAGGCCGTCGCAGCGGCAAAGCAGAAGGGCCTTGCGGGCCTTCGCGGGCAATTCCGCCAGCGCCAGCGCAAGGAACCGCAATTGGTCCCGATCGATCGCGAAGACCTCGGGCGAGGGATAGGTATCGGCTATCGCCTCGTAGAGGGCGTCGTCGCTGACGCAGCGGGCGCGGTGACGGTTTTCCCGGCGGGCAAGATCGATGGCGATATTGCCGGCGATGCGCAGGAGAAGCGCCTGATGATCGTGAACGACCGCGGGCTCGCCCTTCATGCGCGACAGGCGAAGCCAGGTCTCCTGCATCGCCTCCTCCGCCAGGTCATGGGAACCGATGCGCCGCTTCAACGCGCTGCGCAACATCTTCCAGTGACGCAGGTAGACCGACATGAGGTCGTCGTGAATGTCGGTCGCGGAGGTGGTCATTTGCCTCGGGCTCGTGCGGAAAATCCGTGTCGACACCGTCGGTCAGCGATCACGCTGCCGGCCGGTGAGAGCCCGACCCTATAAACCTGCTCTAAAATGTCAAGTTTACAGGGTCGCGATTCTTGCTTCTCCCCAAGCGGCGCCCCCCGTCGCTCCGCCTCGCAATCCCCGGAACCCGGATCTCCTCACATCCGCGCGAGCAGATCGTCGCGAGCGGACTCGCAGTGGTCCTGCACGACGCGCGCGGCAAGGTCCACGTCGCGTGACCGGATGGCTTCGACAATGCGCCAGTGCTGGCGGACGATTTCGGCGATCCGCGCCTCGCTGAGCCCAAAGCGGTTGCGAAGATTAATGACCAGATCCCATCCCTGGTCGAGAATGTAAGAGGCCTCGGGATTGTCCGCGACCTCGGCAATGAAGCTGTGAAACTGCTTGTTCGCTTCAGACATCCGCTCGTCCACGCCTGCCGCCGCGGCCTGTTCGTGACGCCGGGCAAGTTCAGCCAGGTGATCCAGTTGCGCGTCCGAGATATTTACGGTCGCCCTGCGCACAAGCATGCTTTCGATTGCGGCACGGGTGTCGTGAATGTCGGCCACGAATTTCGCCGTGACCGGCCGCAACACCGCGCCCCTGTGAGGCTCCAGCGTCACCAGCCTTTCACCCGCAAGCTGCAACAGTGCCTCTCTGACCGGAATGTGGCTCGTGCCGTAGCGCTTGCTCAGTTCGTCGACGCGCAGCCGCGATCCCGGCGAAAGATTGCCCAGGACGATATCCCGTCGAATCGCGGCCAGAAGCCTTTCGGCAATTGTTCCAGACAATGGACTGGCGTTGCTCAAATCACTGCTCCCTTCGCGCGTCGCTGAGGACGAGATTACACCACTCGCAAACGCGACGGAAAGGGGGTTGCAGTCAATTCTATATTATATATAATATCGAATAAGAGGCAGGATCATGAACGTCGCGGCGAGGTGGACCGCAACAAAAGTGGAGGAAATGATGACTGATGCGAATGAAACGGGGCGGGCGGCTGCCTTGCGGATCAAGAGGCGGCAAATCCTGCAGTTGATGGGGGCCGGCACGGCCCTGGCGTTGCTGCCGGGAATGACCCGACCGGCGTTTGCCGACGAAGAGGCCGTGAAGGGGGGCATCCTTCGGGTTGCCGCACCTTTCAATCCGTCGAGCCTGGACCCGGTCACCAGCGGCGCCGGCTCCGATCACATGATCCTTTATTCGATCTACGACACCCTGGTGGATTTCGAACCGGCGACCTTGCAACCCGTTCCGGGCCTCTCGACCGCATGGGAATTCGAGACGCCGACGAAGCTCGTCATGACATTGCGCGAAAGCGTCAAATTCCATGATGGCACGGACTTCAATGCGGAGGCGGTCAAGGCCAATCTCGATCGCGCCATGACGCACGATCGCTCGACGGCGAAGGGCGACATAGCATCCATCGACAGGGTCGAGGTGCTGGACACCCACAAGGTCGCCATCCATACGAAATATCCCGATACGGCGCTGCCGCTGATACTGGCCGACCGATCCGGCATGATGGTCTCGCCGACCGCAGTCGAGAAAGCCGGCGGCACGCTCGATCGCGCCCCGGTCGGGACGGGACCGTTCCGCTTCGAGCGCTGGGACGACGGCGATGTGGTGCAACTCACCCGTTTCGATGGCTATTGGGATACCGAGTTGCCGCACCTCGACGGCATCAGCTTCCGGGTCATCACGGATCTGAATACGGGGCTGCGTTCGGTGATCGCGGGTGAGACGGATTTCTGCTACCGGCTCAATCCGCAGCAGAAACTGGTGGCGGATCGCATGGGCGACCGGGTCGTCGTCAGGACCTCACCCACCGTTGCGAACTATCATATCGTCTTCAACTACAGCAAGGCGCCCCTGAACGATGTGCGCGTGCGCCAGGCCATCAACTTCGCGGTGGATCGAAACGCCTTCAACGAGGCGGCGATGCTCGGGCTTGGCGTTCCGGCGCAGACACTGCTGCCGCCAGGATACTGGGCCCACGACGACGCTCTCGACAACTACTATACGTTCGATCGCGACAAGGCTCGTGCGCTTCTTGTCGAGGCCGGTCATGCGGACGGCCTGGATCTTCAATACTACAGCAATGCGGACCAGTCGTCGCAGCAACGCGCCGAGGTCATCATGGAGCAATTGCGCCAGGTCGGTATCCGCTGCACGCTCGTCACGGGCTCGAATGCCGACATGTTCCAGCGCTTCATGGTCCGGGGCGAAGGAGACGCCATGATGGTCAACTGGACCGGACGCCCCGATCCGGTGCAGGGCTTCCTCTTCGTCTATGGCGAACAGGGCGCCAACAATGCAGGAAAAGTCGCGCCTCCGCCCGAACTGGCCGCCGCCATCGCAAAAGCCCAGGCCGGCGTGACGCAGGAGGAGCGCAAGCCCGCATTCGCGCAGGCCGAGCGCATCATGCTCGAGCACGCCCTCTCCTGCGAGGTCGCATTCGTTCCCGCGATCGAAGTTCACCGGCCGAATGTCGGCGGCTACGAGCCGAACCTTCTTGGAAAGCCGAAGTTCAACCGCCTGTTCCTGAAGGCCTGATCCGCGCCCTTCCCGAACCGTGCAAGGCCGGTCCGAGCGCCGGACTTGCACCATCGCCGCCCGGCATCCGGGCGGCGAACGATAGCGTCATGTCAAACCAGAGATCACCCCATGAAGATTGCCCGCCTAGACGTTCTACATGCCGCATCCGGATGGCGGGTCACGTCGTTTCTGAAGGTCGAGACTGCCTGCGGCATCGTCGGCTGGTCGGAATTCAGCGAAAATGTCGGAACGCGCGGTCTTTCGGCCACCATTCTCGCGCTTGGCGAGAAGATCGTCGGCCAGGACCCCCGGCGCGTCGAATTGGTTACGGCGATCCTGAACACGTCGATCATACCGGCATGGAGCGGCATCAACCAGCATGCCGTCGCCGCGATCTGCAACGCGCTGCTCGACATCAAGGGCAAGGAAATGGGCGTGCCCGTGCACGCGCTTTTCGGCGGCGCGGTTCGCGATCGCCTGCCGCTCTACTGGTCGCATTGCGGCACGTACCGGGTTCGCTATGCAGACGATCTGAAGCTTTCGCAGGTCAAGCGCATAGACCAGTTGCAGGAGGTCGCCGCCGAAGTCCGCCGGCGCGGCTTCCGCGCACTGAAGACCAATGTGATGATGATCGAGGACGGCACGCTCGCCAATTTCCGTCCGGGTTTCGGCTCCACCCCCGGCTTTCCCGAGCTCAATCCGAGGCCCGAAGTCTTCAGGACCCTGGAGCAGACGCTGAAGGCGTTGCGCGAGGGAGCGGGCGACGATGTCGACATCATGCTCGATGCCAATTTCAATTTCCGCCCGGAAGGCTATCTCCAGCTCATCCGCACCGTTCGGCCTCATCGTCTCACCTGGCTGGAACTGGATTGCTACGATGCGGCAGCCGTGGCCCTGATGCGCAGGGAGGCGGGATTTCCCATCGCCACGGGCGAGTCGCTTTACGGCAGACGCAGCTACCGGCCGTTTCTGGAAGCCGGCGCGATGGATGTCGCCGTCGTGGACGTGCTGTGGAACGGCGTGCTGGAGGGCCTGAAGATCGCGTCCCTTGCCGATGCCCATGACGTCAACATAGCGCCGCACAATTTCTACGGCTATCTGGCTGACCATATCAGCGCCCATTTCGCGTCGATGATACCCAACCTCAGGATGCTCGAAATCGATGTCGACGACATCCCCTGGAAAGGCGAGTTCGTCACCCATCACCCCGTGATCGAGGACGGCCACATGCTCGTGCCGACACGGCCGGGATGGGGCACGGATGTCGACGAGCGAGCCGTGGCGCGTTATCCCGTAACCTGGTGATATGATGATATCCGAGACAGACAAGCCAAGTCAGGCACGCGCGGAAGAAACGGCGGCGTCCTCGCCTCTTCTGGACGTGCAGGGTCTCGGCATCAGCTTTCGCGCCTCCAGCGGTTCGCTTTCCGTCGTGCGCGACGTGAGCTTTGCCGTTCAGCCCGGCGAGTGCGTCGGGCTCGTTGGCGAAAGCGGGTGCGGCAAGACGGTGACCGGCCTTGCCTTGATGGGCCTGCTGCCACTGCGCAGCAGTTGCTTTCAAGGCCGCATCGACTTTTCCGGCGAAGATCTGCTGTCGCTCTCCGAACGGCAGTGGCGCCGCATCCGCGGACGCCGTATCGGCATGATCTTCCAGGAACCGATGAGCGCGCTCGATCCGATCTTCACGATCGGCGAACAGATCGGCGAAACCTTGCGGACGCATTTCCGCATCGGCCGGGCCGAGGCGCGCGACCGCGCCATCGAAGCCCTGAGCAAGGTAGGCATTCCCGAGCCCGCCACACGCCATGACGCCTATCCGCATGAGCTGTCGGGCGGCATGCGCCAGCGAGCGATGATCGCCATGGCGATCAGTTGCGAGCCGGATCTGCTGATTGCCGACGAACCGACCACCGCGCTCGATGTCACCGTACAGGCGCAGATCATGGACGTTCTGGGGGAACTCAGCGCGCGCTCCGGCATGGCCATGCTCTTCATCAGCCACGATCTCGGGCTCGTCTCGCAGACGTGCAACCGGATCGTCACCATGTATGCCGGCGAGGTGGTCGAGACCGGCACGAGCGACGACATGCTTACGCGCCCCCGCCATCCCTACACGTCCGGCCTGCTGCGGTCGCTGCCGTCATTCACGCCGCGGAAGGCACGGTTGCCTTCCATTCCGGGCCGGGTCCCGCGACCGGGGGAATTTTCAGAAGGCTGTCGTTTCGAAGGGCGATGCCGGCATGCGGCATCCCCCTGCAGGGAGCGGCAAGCGCTGGAGCCGCAGCCTGAAGGCGGTCTTGCCCGCTGCTGGCGCGCGCAGGAGCTTTCCTTGCCGGGAGTGTTGTCATGACCAATGCGGAAAAGACGGCGGCGCCGATCATTGCCGCGCAGAATGTCTCGGTTCGCTTTCCCGTTGGGCGGCGCAAGGTCCTCACCGCCGTCGACGATGTCAGCATCAGCGTGCGCAGAGGGGAAACCTTCGGGCTCATCGGTGAATCCGGTTCCGGCAAATCCACCCTCGGCCGCGCCATCGTTTGCCTGGAGCGGCCCTCCGAAGGCCGGGTCCTGCACGAGGGCGCAAATCCCTACGAAATGTCGCGCCGCCAAATGCGCGAGCATCGCAGGCAGTATCAGATCGTCTTCCAAGACCCTGCAGCCGCCCTCAACCCGCGCATGACGATCCTGAAATCCGTTCGCGAGCCTCTCGACGCGGCGTCAAAAGGCACCCCGGAAGAGCGCAATGCCATCGCCCTGGAGATGATGGCCCGGGTCGGTCTGGGCGAGGCCTTTGCCGGCCTCTATCCGCACCAGCTTTCGGGCGGCCAGAAACAGCGTGCCTGCATCGCGCGCGTGCTGACCCTGCGGCCGTCCCTGATCGTTTGCGACGAAGCCGTTGCCGCGCTCGACGTCTCCATACAGGCGGACATTCTCAATCTCCTCGCAGAGCTTCAGCAGGAATTCGGCCTTACCTACCTCTTCATCACCCACAATATCAGCGTGGTCGAGCATATCAGCGATACGATCGCGGTCATGTATCTCGGGCGGATCGTCGAGATCGCCCCGGCGGAGCGACTGGCGAAGGACTACCTCCACCCCTATACGCAGGCCCTGTTGTCCGCCGAGCCTGTCGCCCTGCCGTCATCGATGAGGCCGGATCGGCGCATCGTCCTGGAAGGCGAGTTGCCAAGCCCGATGAACCCGCCTTCGGGATGCCGTTTTCGAACGCGCTGTCGCTATGCCGACGACCATTGCGCCACCGAGACGCCGCGCTTGCGCGAATTGGCTCCCGGTCACTTCAGCGCATGCCATTACGCAGAGACGTTCCGCACGCGGTCGGGACAGGAAGAAGGTGGCGAATGAACAAGTCTCACCTTCCCCGTGTCCTTTTCTGGCGCCTGTTGCAGGCCCTTCCTGTCGCCGCCATGTCGACGCTGGCCATCTTCGGCCTGATCCAGCTCGTGCCAGGCGACCCCGCGGCCACGATTGCCGGTGAATATGCGACCGCCGAAACGATCGAGGCGATACGGCAGACCCTGGGACTGGATCGTCCGTTGTGGCAGCAATACGGGGCCTGGCTCTGGAACGCCTTTCACGGCGACCTTTCGACATCGCTGCTCACCGGCCTGCCGGTCATGGACGAGATCGCCCGGCGGCTGCCCTCCACATTGCTCATCGCCGGGCTCGCGCTCGTCATCTCCGTCCTGATCGGCGTACCGATCGGCATTCTCGCCGCGACGCGTGCGGATGGCTGGGTGGACCGTGTCGTGACGAGCATTGCATCCCTCGGCGTCGCCGTGCCGAATTTCTGGCTGGGCATGATCCTCGTCAGTATTTTCGCGCTGGGTTTCGGATGGTTCCCGACCACCGGCGCGAGACCGATCAGCGAGGACTTTTGGGGCGCCCTGCACCATGCGGCCCTTCCCGCCCTTACACTCGCAACGGGAGGGATTGCCGAAATAGCCCGCCAGCTCCGCAGCTCCCTGATCGAAGTCCTGCAATCGCAATATGTGCGGACCTTGCGCGCCAAGGGCCTGCCGCCGGCGCTTATCCTGTGGAAGCACGGCCTGAGAAACGCGGCGCTGACCCTGCTGACCGTCATCGGCCTCGTCTTCAATCACACATTGGGCGCGACGGTGGCGACCGAAGCCGTCTTCGCAATACCAGGCGCCGGATCGATGATCGTCAACGCGGCGATAAACAAGGACTTTCCCATCGTTCAGGGCGCGGTCTTCGTGCTCGTGCTCATGGTCATTGCCATGAACCTCATCATCGACCTGCTCTACACCATGCTCGACCCCCGCGTGAAGGAGGCCTGACCGAAATGACGCAATCCTCCGCCTCATCTCGACCGCTCGGTTCCGCGCTGCGCTGGCTCGGACAGGATTTCCGCGCAACGCTTTGCCTCGGCTATCTCCTTCTCCTGGTGGCGTTCTCGCTGCTGGCGCCGCTGATCACGCCGCATTCCCCCATCGAACAGACCATGGACTTTCTCACCCCGCCGGACGCAACCCATTGGCTTGGAACGGACGATCTCGGTCGCGACGTCTTCGCACGATTGGTCTACGGCACGCCCATGAGCCTTTATGCAAGCTGTCTTGCCGTTGCGGTCGGACTGTCGATCGGCCTGCCTCTCGGAATGCTCGCCGGCTATCTCGGCGGCTGGTTCGACAGCGTCGTCAGCCGCATGATCGACACGCTGCTGTCTTTCCCCGGCATCGTCCTTGCCGTCGCCGTCACCGGCGCGCTGGGGATCGGATTGACGAATGCCATGATCGCGGTCGGCATCGTCTTCGCTCCCAACATCGCCCGCCTGATCCGCATCCAGACGATCGTCGTCAAGAACGAGCTCTATGTGGACGCCTCCCGCAGCTTCGGCATGTCGGTTCCCCGCATCATCCTGCGCCACATCGTCCCGAATGCCATACAGCCCGTCATCGTGCAGGTCACGTTGATGCTGGCCGGCGCTCTTCTGGCGGAAGCAAGCCTCAGCTTCCTCGGGCTCGGTGTGCAGCCGCCATGGCCAAGCTGGGGCCAGATGCTCGCACGCGGCTACACCTACATGGAGATCGCACCCGAGCAGATGTATGTGCCGGGCATCGCCATTCTCCTCACGGCACTCGCTTATAACGGCCTTGGCGAATCCTTGAGATCGCGGCTGGATCCCACCCGCAGGGCGCGTTGAGCCTGCTCTTCCCAAGAGAAACATACCGAAAGGAAAACGGATGAAGATCGGATTCATAGGATTGGGCGTCATGGGATACCACATGGCACGCCATCTTTCGGCGGCAGGTCATGCGGTGACCGTCTACAACCGCACCGCTTCCAGGGCCGCAGCCTGGGTGGCCGAAAATGGCGGCGCGCAGGCCGAAACCCCTCGGGCGCTTGCGCATGGGCAGGATATCGTCATGGCCTGTGTGGGCAATGACCGCGATCTCGAACAGGTGACGCTGGGCGAGACGGGCGCGTTCCACGCAATGGCGGCGGGCACGCTCTTCGTCGATCATACCACGGCATCGGCCGATATCGCCCGACGTCTTCATGCGGCGGCGAGGGAACGCGGCATCGGTTTCATCGACGCCCCCGTCTCCGGCGGCGAGGCCGGAGCGCGCAACGGGGCATTGACTGTCATGTGCGGCGGAGACCAGGGTGACTACGACCGCGCTGAAAAGGCGATCGCCGCCTTTGCGCGCGCATGCCGGCTGATGGGACCGTCCGGTTCGGGCCAGTTGACCAAGATGGCCAACCAGATCTGCATTGCCGGGCTCGTGCAGGCCCTTTCCGAAGGCATTCATTTCTGCCAGACGGCAGGTCTCGATGTCGATGCCATGCTCGACGTCGTATCGCAGGGCGCGGCGGGCTCCTGGCAAATGCAGAACCGCGGCGCCACGATGAACCGTGGCGAATTCGAGTTCGGCTTTGCGGTCGAGCTGATGCGCAAGGATTTGGGCATATGCCTGGACGAAGCACGCCGGAGTGGCGCATCCCTGCCCGTTACGGCTCTTGTCGATCAATTCTATGCCGATGTCGAGAAAGCGGGCGGAAGACGCTGGGACACGTCCAGCCTGATCACCCGCCTCAAGACCGCCTGACCCCGGAGAATATCGATGCCCCGCCGTTTGCGTATCGTCGCCACCAGCCCCCTGCACCCGGATGCCGAAGCCCTGCTCCGGCAATCCTACGACTACGAAGCGGTTCAGGACGGGAGCATCGAGCCCCTGTCGCGGCTGATCGTCGATGCGGACGGCATCATCGTGAGGAACAAGCTGCCGGATGACATTTTTGATGCCGCCCCGCATTTGCTTGCCTGTGTCCGGCACGGCGTCGGACTTGATTTCATCCCGATGGAGGTGGCGACGGCAAAGTCGATTGCCGTCGCCAATCTGCTGGAGGCGAACAAGCAGTCCGTCATCGAACATGTCGCTGCCACCGCGCTCATACTGGCGCGCGACTATGCCGATATCGACCGGCGTTTCAGGAGCCAGGGCTGGTCGTCCCGCAATGGCTACGAGGGCATGGAACTGGCCGGCAAGACCCTTGGCATTGCCGGCTGCGGGCGTATCGGACGCGGCGTCGCCCAGGCGATGCGGTACGGCTTCGGCATGCAGACGATCGGCTACAACCGAAGCGACATTCCCCCGGATGCCGGCATCGAGCCGGTTTCCCTTGCCGCACTCTTCTCCCGATCCGACATTGTCAGCCTGCATATGCCTTCGACGCCGGAGACACGCGGCATCGTGAATGGCGCGCTTCTCGGCTCGATGAAACCAGGATCACTGCTGATCAATGCGGGCCGCGGCGACCTCATCGACGAGACCGCCCTGATCGACGCCTTGTCCAGGGGACGCCCCGCCGCCGCCGCGATCGATGTCTTCGAGCCGGAGCCGCTCCGGCCGGATCACCCCTTCCTGAACATCGCCAACATTTTCCTGACACCCCATGTCGCCGGCGGCACGCGCGAAGCCTCGAGACGGATGAGCATCCAGTCGGTGGAATCGATGGACCGCCTTCTGGCTGGAAAGCGGCCGACATCGCTCGTCAACCCCGAAATTTGGGAGAGCTACCTCGCCAGGCTTGCGCGGCTCGGGACGTGACGGGCTCCAGATCACATTCCCGGCTGGCTTGAATGCAAGCACGCTCTGTGAAGTGCCCCCGTCTTTGGGCCAACGTGAGCTGGAATTTTCCGGGGGTTAGGCTCATGAACCAGTGGGCGTTCAGGCACTCGGCGCGGAACTTGCCATTGAAGCTTTCGATATAGCTGTTGTCGGTCGGCTTGCCCGGCCGGGAGAAGTCGAGCACGGCGCCCTTGTGATAGGCCCACACGTCGAGGTCTCGCGAGATGAATTCACTGCCATTGTCGACACGGATAGAGGCAGGATACCCGACCTGGCGGCATACTCGCTCGAGCGTCTGAACCACATCCTCGCCCTTGTAATTGAAACGTGCATCGACCGCCGGCGAGAAGCGCGAGAAGGTATCGACGACCATCAGGACCCTGATCTTGCGGCCGGTGGCCAATTGGCCATGAACGAAATCCATTGCCCAGACATGGT